>JANOGJ010000687.1:0-8272 GCA_031405995.1 Acidobacteriota bacterium | reverse complement strand
CGTCAAGGCGGCGCGCGCGAAGGGTCTCACCGAGATCGAGGCGTACACGCCGACGCCGCTGCACGGCTTGCCGGAGTTGCTCGGCTACAAGAACTACGTCCCGCACCTCGTGTTCCTCGGCGGCATGGCCGGCGTCATCGTGGGTTTCGGCCTGTGCTATTGGGCGTCGGTCATCGAGTACCCGCTGAACATCGGTGGCAAGCCGCTCAACTCGTGGCCCGCGTTCATCGTCCCGACCTTCGAGACGATGGTGCTCTTCGCGTGCCTCACGGCCGTGTTCGGCATGCTCGTGCTCAACGGGTTGCCGCAGCCGTACCACCCGGTCTTCAACGCCAAGCGATTCAGCCGCGCGAGCCAGGACGCCTTCTTCCTCGCGATCGAGTCCAGCGACCCGAAGTTCGACCAGCACGCCACGCAGCAGTTCCTCGCGAGCCTGCACGCGCGAGAGGTGGTGCACGTTGACCACTAACCGCCTGTCCCTCTTCGCCGCGCTGCTTTTCCACGCCGGCTGCCGGCAGGACATGCACGACGCGCCGAGGTACGACCCCCTCGAGGCGAGCGCGGTCGTCGCGGGCGCGAGCTCCGCGCAGCCGCTCATCGCCGGGACCGTCGCGCGCGGGTTCCTGCACGAGGACGAGCATCTCTACGCGGGGAAGGTCGGCGGCCAGCCGGCCACGACGTTCCCGTTCGCGATTACCCGCGCGGATCTCGACCGCGGCCAGGAGCGGTTCAATATCTACTGCGCGCCGTGCCACGGCCGGACCGGCGAAGGCAACGGCATGGTCGTGCAGCGCGGCTACCGGCAGGCCGCGTCGTACCACATCGACCGGCTGCGCACCGCGCCCCCGGGCTATCTCTTCGACGTGATGACGAACGGCTTCGGCGCCATGCCTGATTACCGGGCGCAGATCCCCGTGGAAGACCGCTGGCGGATCATCGCCTACATTCGCGCGCTGCAGCTCAGCCACGCGGCGTCGACATCGGACCTCTCCCCGGCCGAGCTGGAGAAGCTCAAGAAAGGGGGGCAGCCATGAGCGCGGCGAACGAAGGCGCACTCTTCTCGCGCCCCACCGCCGAGCTCGCGCGGCTGGGCCGCCGGAGCCTCGTGCTCGGCGCCGTGGGCGTCGCGCTGTCCGCGATCGGCTTCGCCACCGTCGGCCGCACGGCATTTCTGCAGTCGTATCTCATCGCCTTCATCTTCTGGATTGGGATCACGCTCGGCTCGCTCGCCGTCCTCATGGTCCAGCACCTGTCGGGCGGCGCCTGGGGACTCGTCTCCCGGCGAATTCTCGAAGCGTCGACGCGGACGCTGCCGCTCATGGCCGTGCTCTTCCTGCCGATTGGACTCAACCTCCCCGCGCTCTACAAGTGGGCGCAGCCGGGCGCGGCCGACGATCCGATCATTCACGAGAAGATCGGGTACCTCAATCCGGAATTCTTCAGGCTCCGCGCGGTCATCTTTTTTGCCGTCTGGGGCGCGCTGGTGTATTTGCTCAACAAGTGGTCGCGCGAGCAGGACCAACACCCCGCGCAGCCGCCGGGCCCCGCCGACCGCAAATCCCGCGTGCTCTCGGGCGCGGGCCTCGTGCTCTACGTGGTCACCGCGACCTTCATGAGCATCGACTGGATCATGTCGCTCGACCCGCACTGGTACTCGACGATCTTCGGGGTGCTCACCATCGGCGGTCAGGGCCTGTCGACGATGGCGTTCACGATCATCGTGCTCGCGTCGCTCGTGCGGTTCGCGCCGATGTCGGGCGTGGCCGACGCCGACAAGTTCCACGACCTCGGCAAGCTGATGTTCGCGTTCGTGATGCTCTGGGCGTACTTCAGCGTCTCGCAGCTCCTCATCACCTGGTCGGCCAACCTGCCGGAAGAGATCCCCTTCTACCTCGAGCGGCTGCACGGGCCGTGGTACCCGGTGAGCGTCGCGCTTCTGCTGCTGCATTTCGTGCTGCCGTTCCTGCTTTTGCTCTCCCAGAACTTCAAGCGCAACCCCCGCATCGTGCGGCGGATCGCGATCTTCCTGCTGATCATGCGTGTCGTGGACATCACCTGGACGATTGGCCCGGTGTTCCGCCACGAGGGATCGGGGCTCAGCTGGCTCGACTTCGCGGTGGTGATGGCGATGGGCGGGCTCTGGCTCGGCCTGTTCTTCCGCACGCTCGGCGGCCGCGCCCTCGTGCCGGCGCGCGATCCGTACTTCAAGGAAGCGATGGCCCATGGCGGACACTAAGCATCCCGCCACGCCCGGCGGAATCCCCGTCGAGGGCGACGGCATCAGCTACAGCGGCATCGTCTGGTTCATCGTGATCCTGACGGGGATCACGCTCGTCTGCCAGCTCCTGATGTGGGGCCTCTTCGCTGCGCTGAAGACCCGCACCGACGGTCAGGATTTCGCCCGCGCGCCGCTCGCCACACCGGCGCTGCAGCCGCCGCCGGGTCCGAATCTGCTGGCGGTCGCGCCGGACCGGCCGACCGAGCCGGGCTATCTCGGGGAGTTCCGCGCCACGGAAGAGGCGATCCTGCACGGGCCTCCCGCCTGGGCGGATCAGAACGCGGGCACGGTGCGGATTCCGATCGACCGCGCCATGGAGCTGCTACTCGAACGTGGCCTTCCCGCCAGGGGGGACGTAAAGAAATGACGTTAATGGGGCAATGGGGCAATGAGGCAATGAGGCAATGGGCGACCGCTGCAGTTGGACTGCGTGCGGCCATTGCCCCATTGGCTCATTGCCTCATTGCCTCATTAATATGCGCGTCTCCTGTCCTTGCACAGCCGCGGGGCCCGATGTCGGTTCCACCCGGCCGCGCCGCCGCCGAACAGATCCCCGCGCTCCGCGAAGTGGGCATCGACCAGAAGCTTGACGCGAAGATCCCGCTCGACGTCGTGTTCACGGACGAGACCGGCAAGGACGTCACCGTCGGCACGTACTTCGGATCCCGGCCGGTGATTCTGGCGCTGGTCTACTACGAGTGCCCGATGCTCTGCACGCAGGTCTTGAACGGCCTCGTCGGGTCGCTCGAGGCGCTGAAGTTCACGGCCGCCCAGGAGTTCGACGTGCTGGTCGTCAGCTTCGACCCGGGCGAGACGCCCGCGATCGCCGCCGACCGCAAAAAGACGTTCCTGCGCCGGTACGGACGGCCGGGCGTCGAGGGCAGCGTGCATTTCCTGACCGGGCGCGAAGCGTCCATCAAGACGCTGGCGGACGCCGTCGGCTTCCGCTACGCCTACGACCGTGAGACCGACCAGTATGCGCACCCGGCGGCCATCACCGTGCTCACGCCCGACGCGCGCGTGTCCCGGTACCTGTACGGGATCGACTTTGCGCCGCGCGACCTGCGCCTGGCGCTGGTCGAAGCGGCCGGCAACCGCATCGGCACCGTACTCGATCAAGCGCTCCTCTTCTGCTACCACTACGACCCGGAGACCGGGACGTACGGCTTCGTCATCATGAATGTGGTCCGACTCGCGGCCGGCGCCACGGTGCTGGCTCTGGGCGCGACGATCTTCTTCTCGCTGCGGCGCGAGCGGCGGCTGCGCCGCCGGGCCGAAGCGGCCGCGCCGGGTACCCGGTAGATGCAGACATCCTTCTCCCTGTTTCCGCCGAACGCCTCCTCGGTCGCCACCGAGATGGACCTGCTCTACCTGTTCATCGTCGCGGTTTGCGGGTTCTTCACGATCCTCGTCACGGGGCTGGTCGTCTTCTTCGCGCTCAAGTACAAGCGGCGCCACCCGGATGACGTGGGCGCGGTCATCCACGGCTCGCTCGTGCTCGAGCTGACGTGGACGATCATCCCGTTCATCCTGTCGATGGTCATGTTCATCTGGGGCGCCAGCCTCTTCTACCGGCTGTCACGGCCGCCCGCCGACTCGATGGACATCTTCGTCGTCGGCAAGCAGTGGATGTGGAAGGTCCAGCATCCCGAGGGTGTGCGCGAGATCAATGAAATGCACGTGCCGGTGGGGCGCAACGTCCGCATCACGCTCGGGTCTGAAGACGTGCTGCACGACTACTCCATCCCGGCGTTCCGCGTGAAGATGGATGCGGTGCCCGGCAAGTGGACCACGCTCTGGTTCAAGGCCACGGTGACGGGCACGTACCACATTTTCTGCGCCGAGTACTGCGGCACCAAGCATTCCGGGATGATCGGCCAGGTCATCGCGATGGAGCCGCAGGACTACGAGGCGTGGCTCGCCGGCGGGCGCTCGACGGGCACGGCGGTGCAGAACGGCGAGCGGCTGTTCACGGATCTCGCGTGCATCACCTGCCACAAGACCGACTCGAGCGGCCGCGGACCGACGCTCGCCAACGTCTTCGGCAGCACGGTCGCGCTCACGGACGGACGCTCCGTCACGGCCGACGAGAACTACCTGCGCGAGTCGATCATGGATTCTCAGGCCAAGGTCGTGAAGGGCTACCAGCCCATCATGCCGGCCTTCCAGGGGCGCATCAGCGAGGAAAACCTCCTGCAACTCGTCGCCTACATCAAGACACTTAAGGGTGCACAATGACGACCGCGGTCGTTGAAGAGCGACACAGCTATCTCGATGCGCCGTACGGCGTCGCGGCGTGGCTCCTGACCAAGGACCACAAGCGCATCGCGATGCTCTACCTCATCTCGATCACCGTGTTCTTCGCGGTGGGCGGGCTGTTCGCCACCGGCGTGCGCATCGAGCTTCTGACGCCCAAGGGCGACATGATGTCGGCCGACACGTACAACAAGCTCTTCACGTTGCACGGCGTCGTGATGATTTTTTTCTTCCTCATCCCGTCGATCCCGGCGACGCTCGGCAACTTCCTGATCCCGATCATGTGCGGCGCAAAGGACCTCGCCTTCCCGCGCATCAACCTGCTGAGCTGGTACCTCTACATCATCGGCGGCCTGCTCGCGGTCGGCGTCATCGCCGGCGGCGGCCTCGACACCGGCTGGACGTTCTACACGCCCTACAGCACGTCCTCGTCCAACACCAACGTCTCGCTCGCGGGACTCGCCGCGTTCATCGCCGGGTTCTCGTCGATCCTGACCGGCTTCAACTTCATCGTCACGATCCACCGCATGCGCGCGCCGGGCCTCACGTGGTTCCGCCTGCCGCTCTTCGTCTGGGCGCACTACGCGACGAGCCTCGTCATGATCCTCGGCACGCCGGTCATCGCCATTACGCTCACGCTGATGATCGCCGAGCGCACGCTGGGCCTCGCCGTCTTCGATCCGAGGATCGGCGGCGACCCGGTCCTCTTCCAGCACCTGTTCTGGTTCTACTCGCACCCGGCGGTCTACATCATGATCCTGCCGGGCATGGGCGTCGTCAGCGAGCTCGTGGCCGCCGTGTCACGAAAGTCGATCTTCGGCTACGGGTTCGTCGCGTTCTCGAGTCTCGCCATCGCCATTCTCGGCTTCCTCGTCTGGGGCCACCACCTGTTCGTGAGCAGCCAGTCGATTTACGCCGGCTTCGTGTTCTCGATCATCACGATGCTCGTCGCGGTGCCCTCCGCCGTGAAGACCTTCAACTGGGCCGCCACGATGTACAAGGGATCGGTGACATGGGAGTCGCCGACGTACTGGGTCATCGGCTTCATGGGTCTGTTCCTCATCGGCGGCCTCACGGGGCTCTTCCTCGCGACGATGGGGCTGGACATCCACCTCACGGACACCTACTTCGTCGTCGCGCATTTCCACTACATCATGGTGGGCGGCGCGATCATGGGCTTCCTCGGCGGCCTGCACTTCTGGTGGCCGAAGATGACCGGCAAGATGTACCCCGAGGCGATGGGCAAAGCCTCGGCGATTCTCGTCTTCGTCGGCTTCAACTTCACGTTCTTCCCGCAATTCGTGCTCGGCTACATGGGCATGCCGCGCCGCTACTACGCCTACCCGGAGGAGTGGCAGGTGCTGAACGTCATGTCGACCCTCGGCGCGAGCGTGCTCGGCATCGGCTACATGCTGACGTTCTTATATCTCGTCTGGTCGCTCTTCAAGGGCAAGGTCGCGCCGGCCAATCCGTGGGGTGCGACGGGCCTCGAGTGGGAGACCTCGTCGCCGCCGCCGACGTTCAACTTCGACCACGATCCGGTCGTGAACGGGCCGGCCTACGACTACAAGCCGGCACGGGGGGTGCACGTTGGCCGATAGCCACCCCTCGACTGCGCTCGGGGCAGGCGCCGCCGCGCACCCGAAGCTGCAGCACCACTTCTACAACATGGACCAGCAGCTCGAGGCCTCGATCCTCGGGATGTGGATCTTCCTGGTCACCGAGATCATGTTCTTCGGCGGCCTGTTCATGGCCTACATCGTCTACCGGACCGCGTATCCGGACGGCTGGGCGTCCAGCAGCCAGCTGCTCAACGTCTATCTCGGCGGCGCCAACACGCTGGTGCTGATCTGCAGCTCCGTCACGATGGCGCTGGCGGTGCGATCGGCGCAGGTCGGATCGCGGCGGGGCCAGATCGTCAACCTGATGCTCACGATGCTCTTCGGCACGACGTTCCTGGTCGTCAAGTACTTCGAGTACGCCGAGAAATTCCACCACGGCCTGGTGCCGGGCGCGCTGTGGAACCCGCAGCACGAGCTGGCGGACGGCACGCTGGTGGCGCTCGCGCTGCCGAGCGGCTCGCAGATCTTCTTCTCGCTGTACTTCATCATGACGGGCATCCATGCCCTGCATATGGTCGTCGGCCTCGCCCTGATGGCGATCATCCTCTGGATGGCGTGGAAGGGCCGGTTCTCGCCCCAGTACTATGGACCGATTGAAGTGTCCGGCCTGTACTGGCACTTCGTCGACATCGTGTGGATCTTTCTGTTCCCGCTGCTCTACCTGCTGGGCTTCCACCTCGGCCAGGGCCACTGAGGACGACCATGTCATCCGCTCACATCACGCCGGTCCGCACCTACGTCGCCGTCTTCGGGGCGCTGTTCGTGCTCACGATTGTTACCGCGGTCGTGGCGTACTTCGACCTGAAGTTCATGAACACCTTTGTCGCGCTTACGATCGCGTGCACGAAGGCCACGCTCGTCGTGTGGTACTTCATGGGCGTGCGCTACAACACGCCGCTGACGAAGGTCGTGGTCGTCGCCGGTTTCTTCTGGCTGCTGATCCTCTTCGGGCTCGGCATGAGCGACTATCTGACTCGCCCGTGGCTCGGAGTGCCGGGAAGATAGACGCCCGTGACCGAGCCCCCAACCGCTCCGACACCGGCTCAGGCAGTTCATCCCAAGGGCGCCCGGGCCCGCGTGCTGCTGACCTCCGTCTTCGGGCCGTACGCCCGCGATGACGAGTACGGCAGCCGGACCCTCAACCCGATGGAGCTCTACCACAACCAGGTCACGCGCGCGCAGGGCGCGTTCTCGCCGCGGATGTTCCACCGGTCCTGGGGCATCATGCTGATTCAGGAGAACATCTCGGCGCCGTGCACGGTGCTGGACTTCCCGACGCGCGAACGCTTCGCCAGCGAATTGAAGACGCATCCGTACGACGTCGTCGGCATCTCCTCCATCATCGTGAACGTCGGCAAGGTCCGGCAGATGTGCCGCGTGGTGCGTGAGCTGTCCCCCCGGTCGGTCATCGTCCTTGGCGGGCACGTCACCGCCATTCCCGGCATCGAGCGCCTGGTGGACGGCGATCACTTCGTCAAGGGAGACGGGGTCTCCTGGATGCGCCGGTATCTGGGCGAGGATCCGGCTGCGCCAATCCGCCACCCTGCCATCGTCTCGGGGTTCGGCCAGCGGGTCATGGGCCTGACCCTGCCGCGCCGCCGCGGTTCCACCGCGGCCACGATCATCCCCTCCGTCGGCTGCCCGATGGCATGTAACTTCTGCACCACCTCGGCCTTCTTCGGCGGCAAGGGGAAGTTCCTCAACTTCTATGAGACCGGCGAGGAGCTGTTCCGCGTGATGTGTGACATCGAAAAGCGCCTCAAGGTGCACTCGTTCTTCCTGATGGACGAGAACTTTCTGCTCTACCGGCGCCGCGCGATGCAATTGCTCGAATGTATGGAGGCCGCGGGCAAGAGCTGGATCCTGTACGTGTTTTCCTCTGCCCACGCGGTTTGCAAGTACACCGTCGAGGAGCTGGTGCGGCTCGGCGTCTCCTGGCTGTGGATGGGGCTCGAGTCGCCCCACTCGGCCTACGAGAAGCTGGACGGCGTCGACACCGTGGCGCTGGCGCGCCGCCTGCGCGAGCATGGCATCAAGCTGCTCGGGTCGACCATCATCGGGCTGGAGCACCACACGCCCGACAACATCAACCGGGAGATCGAGCATGCCGTCTCCC
>JANOGJ010000624.1:0-1932 GCA_031405995.1 Acidobacteriota bacterium | reverse complement strand
GCGGTGCCCATCGTGCTTGCGTCCACCTCGCCTCGTCGCCGCGAACTGCTCGCCGCGGCGGGCATCGACGTCGCGGTCGACCCCGTCCACGTGGACGAGACGAGGCTCGCGGGCGAGCCTCCTGAGGCGTACGTCGAGCGCGTGGCGCGGCTTAAGGCCGCGGGCGGCGCCGGGAAGCACCCAGGGGCGACGGTGATCGCCGCGGATACCGCGGTCGTGCTGGGTGACGAAGTCCTCGGGAAGCCCGCGGACGCCGGGGATGCCGCGCGGATGCTCCGGCGTCTGTCGGGCCGTGACCACGACGTGCTCACCGGCGTCGCCGTCGTCAGTCGGGGACGGACGCAGGCGTTCGTCGAGCGCACGATCGTCACCTTCGCCAGCCTCAGCGACGCGGACGTGGACGGCTACGTCGCGACCGGCGAGCCGTTCGACAAGGCGGGCGCCTACGCGATTCAGGGCGGGGCCGCGCGCTTCGTAACCGCCCGCCAGGGCTCCTTCACCAACGTCGTCGGGCTCCCGATGGAGAGGCTTTTGCGATTGCTCAAAGAAATGGGGCAATGAAGCAGTGGGGCAATGGGACAATGAGGGCCGGTGGGTGGTATTCTCAGGCGTTGTCCCCGGAGTGAGCTATGTCGAAAAAATCCGCACGAGTGCTGGTTTCCACGCTGATCATCGGCGGCGCGCTGACGCTCCTGATGACGATCTCGCTCTCCGAGGGCGCCCAGTACTACAAGCACGTCGATGAGGTGATGGTGAGTCCGGAGCAGTGGTACGACAAAAACCTCCAGCTGCACGGCTTCGTTGTCGACGGCTCGCATATGGTGCGGCCGGGCACGCTCGACCACCAGTTCGAGATTCGGACCGGCGCGCATGTCGTGAAGGCCAGCTACACGGGTGTCGTCCCTGACACCTTCAAGGACGGCAGCGAAGTGGTCCTGACGGGGCGCCTGAACACGGAGGGGTTCCACGTCGCCAAGGGCGGCGTGATGGCGAAGTGTCCGTCGAAGTATGAGCCGGGCGCTCCGGGCGCCCCCAAGTCCGGCAAGTAGGCGCATGTCCTCGCTCGGCACGTTCCTCATTCTCGCGGCTTTCGTCGTCGCCAGCGGCGCCTGCGCGGCGTCGATCGCGGGCGCTCGCCGCCGGGCGCGCGGGCTCGTCGAAGGCGGCATCGGCCTCTTCCACGTCGTCACCGCGCTGATGTTCGTCGCGTCGGCCGTTCTCGTACACGCCTTCGTCACGGGCGACTTCAGCATCAAGTACGTCCAGCGTTACTCGAACGCCGAGCAGCCCCTCTTCTACAAACTCGCGTCGTACTGGGGCGGCTTGGACGGGTCGCTGATGTTCTGGGTCACGCTGCTGGCCGCGTTCGGCAGCGTCGCGATCTACGTGAATCGCGATCGGTACCGCGCGCTCATCCCCTGGGTCGTCGGCGTCATTGCCATGGTGGAGATGTTCTTCATCTTCCTCATGGTGATTCACAACAACCCGTTCGAGACGTTCCTCACGACGACGCCGACGGCGGGCGAGGGGCTGAATCCGCTCCTGCAGAACTTCTACATGGCGATCCACCCGCCACTCCTGTACCTCGGGTTCGTCGGCATGACGATCCCGTTTGCGTTCGGGATGGCGGCGCTCGCGACGGGGCAGCTTGACGACGCGTGGCTCGGCGCGGTGCGCCGGTGGACGATGACCGCGTGGCTGTGCCTCACGGTCGGGCTCGCGCTCGGCGGGCTCTGGGCGTACGAGGAGCTGGGTTGGGGCGGCGTCTGGGGCTGGGACCCGGTTGAAAACGCTGGACTGCTGCCGTGGTTCACATCCACCGCGTTCCTGCACTCGGTGATGGTGCAGGAGCGTCGCGGCATGCTGAAAGCGTGGAACGTGTCGCTCGTCATCGTGACGTTCTTCCTCACGATCTTCGGCACGTTCATGACG
>JANOGJ010000603.1:0-10852 GCA_031405995.1 Acidobacteriota bacterium | reverse complement strand
GGCCGGTCAGGCTCAGCCAGCCGCGCGGCGTGTTGGCGGACGTGAACGCCGCCGCCTGTTCGAGCGTCGCCTGCTGGCTGTGCATGCGCAGGTCGCCGAGCGCGCGGGCCGCGCGCTGCGCCAGCAGGATGTAGATGAGCTCGCGCGACCGCGGCCGGGCGTCGAACATCCCGGCGTGCAGCATCATCTCTTCCCACCCGGTCGCATGCCCTTCCGTGCGCGTGATGAAGATGTTGTAGAGCAGCGCGCCGCGCCGGATCGGGCTCGGATGCGGATCGGCCTTCATTCGCGCCTTGTCGAACCAGTGGTACCCATGGGTGCGCATGACCTGCGGGTCGTGATGGTCGACTTCGCCGAAGAACTCCCGCGGGCCGGCGGAGAACGCCCCGCCGCGCGCGCGAAGCGCCGGATCCATGTAGTCGCGCACCGTGAGGATGTCGTGATCCTTGAGAAACGCCATGTAATCGGTGACGCCCTGCTGGAACCGGCGCGCGTAGGTCGCCGCGTCCGCGATCGGCGCCGCGGGCGGCAGCCGGTGGTTGCGCTGCTCTTCCAGCGCGAGCGACGCGTGCGCGCGCGCCAGCTCGCGCTCCATGATCGTCACGAGGTCCTGCCACGTGTACGGCAGGAGCGCCACGTTCTGCAGATACCAATCGTAGTTCTCGCGGCCGACGCCCGACGGCCCGGCCTTCTTCGGCGCTTCGGCTTCCACCCACGCCGCGAACGCATCGGTCGCGTTCCTCGCCAGCTCGATGTACTTCCTGAGATCCGCAGTGGCTGCGTCCGTCAGCTTCGCCGCAAACGCGGCCAAATCCGCGCGCTGGGCGCGTAGTGTCGACACTCCGAACGTCCAGAGGTCGTGTCCATTGCCTATCAGATTCACGCGCGCCTGGTCGAGCAGCTCGCGCACCGCCAGCGCCCGTTCCTCGAGTTCCGCAATGGCGGCCCGGTCGAGCGGCCAGGTGTAGCTCCACAGCTCGGTGCTCGGGTAGGCGTAGTGCGCTTCGCGCGCCGGCTGGTCGCTCTCCGATCCGAACATTGTCACGTAAAACGCCGGGTTGTTCGCCCACGGCCGCAGCACGCGGTGATCGAAGTCCAGGCCGTTCATCTCGGCGCGGACGATGTGGTGGTCGACTTGCTGGGGAATGGGCCACGCGGACGGATCGATGGCCGCGAGGCGGCGCTGATAGCCCGCGAGTGCCTTGTGTTGCGCTGCCATCGCTGCCGCCGAGTAGTCCGGCACGTTGACCCTGCCGACGCGCGTCGGGTGTTGAAACGCGCGCCAGTCCTTGAACAGGGCGACCAGATCTTCGTAGCGCGAACTCACACGGGCAGGCGCGGCCGAATTGCCGCCACACCCGGACACGGGAGCAAGGACCACGAGGACGAGGAGGAAACGGATCACGCCGATCATTCAGAGGCCTCGCGGGAAATAATACTTGAGACACCCATGAAGACCACCGTGTTCGGCGATCACGAGCCCAAGACGCTCGACCAGTTCCACGACGTGGCCAGCCGCGCCGAGCGGGCCGCGCTGATGGCCGACGGCCACCTCGGCTACGTCATGCCGATCGGCGGCGTGGCGGCGTACAAGGAACTCGTGTCGGTCGTGGGCGTCGGGTTCGACATCGCCTGCGGCAACGCGGCCATCCGCACCGATCTGACGCTGCACGGCACGCCCGGCCTGGGCGATCGCCTCGACCAGATCGCCGACGAGATCCAGGACGTCATCTCGTTCGGCATCGGCCGCAAGAACCGGAACGACGATGCGCCGGTCGGTCACCCGCTGTTCGAATCGCCGGCGTGGGACGCCCTGCCGTCGCCGGTGCGCGAGGGGCTGCGCGACAAAGCGCGGGCGCAGCTCGGCACCGTCGGGAGCGGCAACCATTACGTGGACGTCTTCGTCGACGAGGCGGACGCGATCTGGGTCGGCGTGCACTTCGGCAGCCGAGGCCTCGGCCACACGATCGCGTCAGGTTTCCTCGCGATTTCGCAGGGCGAGCGCTGGGGCACTCGCGTGCCCGAGCGCGAGACACTGCTCCCGCTTGACAAGCCGATGGGACACGACTACTGGCAGCTCATGACGCTCGCCGGCGAGTACGCGTACGCGGGCCGCGAGTGGGTGGCGCGCAAGGTGGTCTCGATGCTCGGCGCCAGCGAGCTGGAGCTCGTGCACAACCATCACAACTTCGCGTGGCGCGAGGACCACGACGGCGAGACCTTCATCGTCATCCGGAAGGGGGCAACGCCGGCGTTTCCCAACCAGAAGGGATTCATCGGCGGGTCGATGGGCGACAACGCGGTCATCGTGCGAGGCGCGGCGTCCGGCGATGCCAGGACCTCGTCGCTGCAGCGCGAGGCGCTGTTCTCGACCGTGCACGGGGCGGGCCGCGTCATGTCTCGGACGGCGGCCGCTGGCAAGGTCAACCGCCGGACCGGCAAGGTGCTGCGGCCGGGCGCGGTGTCACCCGAGATGATGAAGACGTGGGTCCGCGAGAAGGGCGTCGTCCTGCGCGGCGGCGGCCTCGACGAGAGCCCGCACGTCTATCGCCGACTGCCTGACGTGCTTGCGGCGCAGAAGGGCACGATCGAGATCCTGCACACGCTCCGTCCGATCGTCGTCGTAATGGCGGGAGCGGACTACCGCACGCAGGCCAGCGACTCGTTGTACCCGTAGACGCGTCCGGCGCTCGCGGCGCCGAGGAAGCTCGCGATCGCGCACAGCGACTGCGCGGGCCCGCCGCCCCGGCGCAGCGAGTACGGCCGGATGAACACGCTCGTGTCGGTGACGGGCAGCGTCGCGACGTTGTCGTAGAAGGCGCCCGACTTGCCGTCCATGAACAGGTACTGCTCGACGTTGGACACGTAGAAGGCGCTGACGGTGCCGCCCTGCTTCTGGAGCCACGCGCCGATCGCGCGGATCGCCTTCGGACCGCCGAAGTCGCCCGTGACCGGCACGATCAGGTTCTTGTCGTGCAACGCCTTCACGACGCGGAAGTGCTCCTCGGTCGAGAGGAAGCTCTGCGGCTGGCCCGAGCCGTCCGTCGCCCAGCCGGTGAGGTCCGCGAACGTCACGCCGTTGCCGCCGCTGCCGCGCGTCGAAATCGACGGCCCGAATCCCGTGAAGGCGCCAAATACCGCTTGCAGCGTGGCGGTTTCATCGGCGGACAAAGTGAACTTCTTCGTCTCGGTCAGGTGCGTGACGATGCGCTCCTGTGTTTTCGTCGCCATGGCCTGATCGGTGGCGACGGTCCAATAGGCGTCCCAGATTTTCTGGATAGGCGTCGTCGTGTCGAGCGCAGGCGGCCGCGGCTTCGAGAACAGCAGCGAGATGAAGTCGGCGCGGTCCTTGGAAAATTCGAAGACGGCCTTGAACATCAGGTGCTGGAGCGCGGCCTGGCGCCGGATGTCGAGGAGGAAGGCCATCGACGGGCGAATCGCCGCGATGTAGGAGAAGTTCTGCTCGGGGCCCACGCCGAGATAGACGCCGCCCTTCACGCCCGTCTCGCGCAGCAGCGTGAAGACGGTCCCGACCTCGCGCTCGTTGGACGTGTAGTTGTCGGCGATCCGGAAGTAGCCGCCGGGCTCGGAGATGTCCGACGCCAGCTTCCAGAACTCGGCGTCCGTCAGCTTCTCGGGCAGGGCGAGCGGCCGCGCCGACAATGACGCGACGAGCATCAGGAGCGCGCCCATCGCCGCGAAACGAGTCCATCTCGAACGCATCACCATCAGGTACCTCTCTCGGTGGTTGAAAGTATGATGGCGTCTGGCCCCTGGAACAAGGACCGAGACTTTGGAGGCGATTCGTATGAAGAACAAAGTATTTCTGGCCCTGTGCGGCCTGGCGGCGTCCATCACCCTGGCGCAGGCCGGCGCGCGACAGCAGGCTTCAGTCGAGACGCGGCCGCCCAACGCGACCACTCAGACGCCCGCGTTTCCGGGCCAGGCCCGCGCGCCGGAGCGAAAATCGACGGTCGCGGTCGACGTCACCACCGTGCTCAGCGGCCTGCAGAATCCCTGGGGCATGGCGTTCCTGCCGGACGGCAAGATGCTCGTGACCGAACGCCCGGGCCGGCTGCGTGTGGTGACCGCCGACGGCAAGATGTCCGAACCGGTCACCGGACTCCCGGCCATGGATGCGCGCGGCCAGGGCGGATTGCTCGACGTCGCGCTCGATCCAGCATTCGCGTCGAACCGCCTCATCTATTGGAGCTACTCGGAACAGCAGGCGGATCAGTCGAACAACACGGCTGTCGCGCGCGGACGGTTCGTGGACGACGCCACGGCGCCGCGGGTCGAGAGCGTGCAGGTGATCTTCCACCAGGTGCCGTCGCTCCAGAAATCGAACCAGCATTACGGCAGCCGGCTCGTGTTCGGCCGTGACGGCACGCTCTTCGTGACGCTCGGCGATCGCTCCATCACCGAAGGCCGCATGCAGGCCCAGCGCATGGACGGACTGCTCGGCAAGATCGTGCGCATCAATTCAGACGGATCGATTCCGAAGGACAACCCGTTCGTCGGCAAGGAAGGCGTGCGGCCGGAGATCTGGTCGATTGGCCACCGCAACATTCAGGGCGCCACGCTCCATCCGACGACCGGCGAGCTCTGGGAAGTCGAGCACGGCACGCGCGGCGGCGACGAGATCAACATCGCGCGCAAGGGCAAGGACTACGGCTGGCCGACGATCGCGTACGGCATCGAGTACAGCGGGCAGCCAATCCTCGAGGGCATCACCTCGAAGGCGGGCATGGAGCAGCCGGTGTACTACTGGGATCCTGTCATCGCGCCGGGCAACATGATGTTCTACACGGGCAACCTGTTCCCCGAGTGGAAAGGCAGCCTGTTCGTCGGTGGCATGGCCAGCACGCACCTCGTGCGGCTCATCGTCGACGTGGACCGCGTCGTGGGCGAGGAACGGCTGCTTACGGACCTGCAACCGGTCCGTCAGCGCATTCGCGACGTGCGGCAGGGACCGGACGGCGCGGTTTACGTTCTGACCGAGCCGGCGCGGGGCGACACGACGCCAGGCCGTCTGCTGAAGCTCACGCCGAAGCGAATGCCCTAGAGCGCGGTTGGAGATATGCTCTCGCCACAACTTTCCTTCTGTAAGGAGAACGCCGTGCGATACCTTTTCGCCGCTCTGTCGGTCATCCTCTTGACCGGATCCCTTGCCATTCGCGCCCAGCAGGCCCCGCCCGCCCAGGCGGCGCCCCGCCCGATGGTGCCCATGGCCGCGAGTTCGCTCCTGCGCAATCCCGAGGCGCACATCGGCGCGAACGTCTCGCTGATGGCCTCTGTCGAAGCCGTCCTCTCCAAGACCGTCTTCACCGTCGATCAGGATCGGACGAAGGCGTCGGAACAAGATCTGCTGATCATCGCACCCACGCTGAACGCCGCGCCCGACCTGAACGCGTACGTGACCGTTCAGGGCGAGGTCTTCAAGTTCGACGCCGCCGAGGTGGCAAAGCGGGGCAAGACGTACAAGCTCGACCTCACGCCGGAACAGATCGCGAAGTACCAGGGGCACCCGGCCATCTTCGCGACGTCGGTGATCAGCCCGGCGATGGTCGATCTGGCGAAGCGGGTGCTGCCGCCGCCGACCGCCGCCGAGCTCGAATTCCGGAAAGCCATGCTGGCGATCAACCCGACGTTCATGGCGCTCCGCGGCGGGCTCGACGCGCCGAACGCCGCCCAGCTCAAGGAGCAGGTCGCGATTCTCAAGAAGTCCTTCGGTGACGTGGAAGCGTTCTTCAAGACCAAAGGCACGGCTGATGCGGCCGGCTGGGCCGGGGATGCGGTGAAGTTGGCGACCACGATGGAACAGGCGGTCGCCGGCACCAAGTTCGACGAGGTCCGCACGGCCGCCGGAAGTTTGCAGCAGCTGTGCGCGCAGTGCCACGGCGTGCACCGCGAGCGGCAGGACGACGGGACGTTCCGCATCAAGGGCTGAGTCGAAAGAGCCTTCACCATGAAGAACATGGAGAGCATGAAGAAAATTAGTGGAAAGCACGAAGCTCAAGGAAGGCATGACGATATCCGTCTGGCCTTCATGTTCTTCATGCTCTTCATGGTGGTGGCTCTTGGGACACCGTCCGCGCAACGCCCCGCGAACGCGCCCGCGACGGCGCCGTCGGGCAAGCCGCCCGACAGCGTGTTCCTCGAGGACCTCACCTGGGCGGAGGTCCGCGACCTCGTCAAGGCCGGCACGACCACGGTCATCATCGGCACGGCGGGCACGGAGCAAAAGGGTCCGCACATGGTGGACGGCGAGCATAAGTTCGTCATGGAGTACGCGGCCGACAAGATCGCGCGCGCGCTCGGCAAGACGCTCGTCGCGCCGGTCATCACGTATGTGCCCGAGGGTAGCTGGGAGAATCCGGGCGGACACATGGGCAAGCCCGGCACCATCACGCTGCCTGAAGATCGTTTCATCGAGCTCCTGGTGAACGCGGGGCGCAGCCTGAAGTCCGGCGGCTTCACGACCGTCCTGTTCCTCGGCGAGTCCGGCGGCAATCGGTCCGGCATGCGAACGGCCGCGACCCGGCTCGCGGAGCTGTGGAAGGGCGAAGCGAAGGCGTTCTGGGCCGACGACTACTACACGAAGAGCCACGCCGATCAGAACGCCCACATCACCAGGACGATGGGGATTCCGGCGAACGAGATCGGCGGCCACGCCAACCTCCTCGACACGTCCGAGATGCTGTTCGTCAACGCGAAGCACGTCCGCAGGAACAAGCTCGCGCCCGGCGGCGGCTACCAGAACAGCGGCGTGAGCGGCGACCCGACGAAGTCGACGCCCGCGCTCGGCAAGATCTTCATTCAGATCAAGGTCGACAACGCGCTCGCGCAGATCAAGGCCATGGTGGCCGGGACGTGGCAGGCCCCCGAAGCGCCTCAGCGCGCGGCGGGCGCAGGTGGTGGTGGCGGCGGACGCGGCGGAGCCGGACGCGGCCGAGGCGGCGACGCGGCGGCGGCGGCAGGTCAGCCGGCGGCTCCACCAGCGCCACGGCCGCCGACGATGGAGACGGCGCCAGCGGGTATTTCGCCGACCGCACCGCCCGACACCGTCTTCATCGACGAGCTGACGTGGGAGGAAACGCGCGACTTGATGAAGATCGGCTGGACGACGGCCATCGTCCCCACCGGCGGCACCGAGAAGAACGGGTACCACATGACGCTCGGCAAACATAACGTCATCGTCACGCACGCGGCGAATCTGATGGCGCGGCGGTTGAAGAACACGCTCGTGGCGCCGACGATTCAGTACGTGCCCGAAGGCAATCCGGATCGCGCGGGCCCCGGCGTCATCTCGCATCCGTCGCCCGCCTACGACCTGCTGCTCGACGCGGCCGCGCGCAGCCTCAAGGCACACGGGTTCAAGGAAATCCTCTTCATCGGCGACAGCGGCGGCAATCAAAACGGCATGACGGCCGTGGCCAACACCCTGAATGCGGAGTGGAAGGACGCGGGCGTGAAGGTCTTCGCGCTCACCGATTACTACGAGCAGGGCCGCGTGAACTATCGCGCGTGGCTCGAGGCCGCGTTCGGCTACGACGACCAGACGGTCGGCAGCCACGCGGGCATCAGCGACACGTCGCAGCTCATGCATGTGAAACCGACTGCGGTGCGCAAGGACCAGCTCAAGCCGTGGGGCGGCCCGCAGGATTCGGGCGTCTCCGGCGATCCCACCAAGGCCACGGCGGAAATCGGCCGCATGGGCATCGAATTCAAGGTGAACGCCGGGCTCAGCCAGTATCGGGCGCTCAAGAACCCGGGTCGCGGCGGCCGCGGCGGGGGCGGATAAGAGCCTTCAACACGAAGGGCACGAAGGAAGGCTTGGGGACGGGCACGACGGGAAACTAAGCAAGGCCACGAAGAAGAGGCAGGCGTCTCAATGACCATGAAACCTCTACGAATCGCGCTCGGCATCGCCATCCTCGTTTTCGGCACGGCGTCCGTCTTCGCCAGCGGGCGCATCGGCTTCTACGGCATCGTCGAGAGGGTCGTGTTCGAGCCCAGCGAGGCGGCGCCGGAACGCATCCAGGTGTGGGGCGCGTTCACGTACGTGGACGGCGGCGCCACACGGAACTTCGCGCTCTCCACCGTAAAGCGCGGTTACCTCTATTTCCGGCTGCGGTCGGACATCCCGCAGTTCACGTCGCCGGCAGACGTGGACGTGACGAAGAAGGAATGGGCCGACATCAAGGCGGTCGCCGGCACGGGCCAGGCGATCGGATTCGGCAGCTGGGGCTACATCGGCATGTTCGGCGTGCTCCAGCCCGATGACGTCGCCGCCGAGCCATCTTTCCTGTATGAGCGCAAGCCTTCGGGCGGCGCGCGCGCGGATCTCCGGGTGCGCCCGGCCACGGAAGCGCCTGCCGGACCGGCCACCTACCAGACGGAGACGGGGATCGTGAAGCTCTCGGAGACCGGCAGTCACGCGGCGATCGTCAAGCAGCTTAGAGACGCGATCAGACGGTAGTGCTTGCGCCCTCGCGTTGACGTCGCGTCGGGGTCGCACGCCTTCGGAGCTCGCGCTCGAAACGCTGCGCTCCCTCCAGCGCGATTTCGAACTGACGCCATCGGGCCACTCCCACGGAGGCCCGCCACGACGTCAACGCGAGGGCGTTGCCAATGCCCAATCTGACCCCGGTGTAACATGCGGCCATCGTGGCCGCGATGATCATCGCACTCGCGTCACCGCGCGTCGCCTCCACACTCGATGAAGGCTTGGAGAAGGTCAGGCGATTCCTGTCCGACGCGTCCGCGCAGGGCGCGGAGATCGTGTGTTTCCCGGAAGCCTATCTTCCCGGCCTACGAGGGCTGGACTTTGAGGTGCCGCCGTTCGATCGCGCGGACCAGGAGCGCGTACTGAAGACCGTGTCGCAATGGGCGCGCGACTGCGCGATCGCCACGATCCTCGGAACGGAACGCCTCACCGACGCCGGCCGGCAGATTGCGGCGTATGTCTTCGACGCCAACGGCGCGGTCCAGGGATTCCAAGCCAAGACTCAGCTGGACCCCACCGAAGACCCCTTCTACGTGCCCGGCAATGCGCGGCAGCTCTTCGAGATCAACGGGACCAAGTTCGGCATCGCGATTTGCCACGAGGGCTGGCGCTACCCCGAGACGGTGCGCTGGGCAGCATCGCGCGGCGCCAAGATCGTCTTCCATCCCCAGCACACGGGATCCAACACAGAAGGTGTCCGTCTGACCGAGTGGGGCGCGGCCGACAGCCCGTACTACGAGAAGGCGATGATGATGCGGAGCATCGAAAACACGATCTACTTCGCCAGTGTCAACTACGCGCTGCGCTTCCCGGAATCGGCGACCAGCCTGATCGCCCCGTCAGGCCGTTGCCAGGCGCACCTGCCCTACGGACAGGAAGGCGTCCTCGTGCAGACCATCGACCTCGACGCGGCCACGGGTTTGCTGGCGAAGCGATTCGCGCCGGAGCGGTACTAGGACGGACACGATGCCCATCAAGACCAAGGCGCAGCGCAGGAAGAAGAAGAGCCGGCCGAAGCGGAAGGTGAGATCCTGAGCGGAGTGATGGCCTGGATAGTTGTGGTCGCCATAGCCGGAGTCGTCCTTGGCCTGGTCTTCGCCTTCGGGAACCGGCGGACGGCGAAGAAGCACGCACTCTTTCAAGCCAGCGACGTTGAGAGCGCCCTGGCAGAGTTGGTGTCGCTTGAGGCGCAGAATCACGACACGTGGGATCTGTTTCTTGCATGGCCCATCGACGACCCCTATCTCGAGTCCATTCGGCAGCGGTGTCTCACAATCGTCCAAGAATGTCGTCCCACGCATCCTACGGAAGATATCAGCGAAGAAGGCGTGAACCGTGTTACCGCAGTCCTTCGCGAACTGCGCAGTCGAGGCCCCGTTCGACGCTGAACCCACGCCCTCGCGTTGGCGTCGCGGCGGTGCCTCCTGGGAGTGGCCCGATGGCGTTAGGCCGAAATCGCGCTGGAGGGAGCGCGGCGTTTCGAGCGCGAGCTCCGAAGGCGTGCGACAACTCTGCGGAAGACAAGGCCGGGTAGGAGTCGCGCGATAAGCGTCAGTCCGAAACGCGCGCGGACGTAAGCAGCGATTTCGAGGGCCAAACTCCCCGGAGGCGCCGACGCGACGCCCACGCGAGGGCGTCTAGAGACCAGCGGCGCTTCACAACCCGAAGCGCCCTACGACTCACGCGTACAAGAAAAAAGCCGCAGGCCTGAAGGCCTGCGGCTACGTATGTGCGGTTTCGAATGCGCGGTCGGACGTGCGAATCGGCGCGCCGTTACGGCGCGCAGGACGCGCAGCGATTATTATTCGTCGCGCCGAGCTTCACGAGCAGCGCGATCGTCTCCGGATACGGCGAGATGCGCGAAACCGGGCCGTTCGCCATGTCGGCGGTCGTCTGGCCGCGGCGGCTGACGGCTTTCACGTTCGCGCCCTTCGACACCAGATACAGAATCGTCTCGTTGTCGCCGCGGGCCGCCGCATGATGCAGCGGCGTGTAACCGCCGTCGTCGCGCCCGTTCACGTCGGCGCCCATTTCCTCGACGAGGTACTTGACCGACGCGAGCCAGCTGTCGGGCGCGTGCCGATGCGCGTTGCCGGCAAACCCCTCGCCGTACTCGGCGCCGGCCGCCGCGTGAATCGGGAACACACCTGGGCCGCCAGCTGGAACCGCCGGCATACCGGACGGATCGAGCGTGGAGCCGCCCGCGGGCGGTGCCACTGCTCCACCCGGACCGCCGGCTGGAATGGGTCCGCCGAGGCCGTCGGGCCCGCCGCCGGCGCCGCCCGGTCCGGCTCCGCCGCCGCGTCCGCCGAACGCGGCGCCGCCCGCGGCGCCGCCACCGCG
>JANOGJ010000594.1:0-8422 GCA_031405995.1 Acidobacteriota bacterium | reverse complement strand
CGCCGGTCGCGGCCCAGGTGTCGATGAGCGACATCTGCAGGACGTCGAAGGGCTGTGTGAGCCGCGTGAGATACGACCGCGCCTCGTCGTGGACCAGCGTGACGCGCGGGTCCGCGGCGATGCGGGTGAAGTCGCGGTAGGGCCCGCGCAGGGCCTCGAGCAGCGCGGCGTTGATCTCGATGCCCGTCACATCGGCGTTGCCGGCCGCGAGCGCCGTCAGGAGATCGCGCCCGCCGCCGACGCCGATGATGCCGACGCGTCCGCGCCGCAGCCCGTACGGCACGGCCGTGACGTCGAACAGCGTCCAGCCGAGCGACGCCGGGTTGCCGTCCCATTCGGTGAACGCCGTGCCCGCGTCGCCGTCGATCGCGCCCCACGCGATCCGCGTCGGCAGCTCCGGCGCGCCCTTGCCTGGCCCCCAGAGGAACACGGGCGATGCCTGCGGGAACTGCACGATGATGTTCGAGTGCGCGTTCCAGGCTTGGTACTGGATGAGGCGCTCCTGCAGCCAAAGACCGCGGTTCTTGGGATACATAACGCCGAGCGGACGGGTGGCGGACGCATTGACCAGCGTCACGGCCAGCAGCGCCACGACGAGCGTCGCCGACCCGATCGCGCGATGTCCGGCATAGCGCGCGAGGCACCAGGCGCCGGCCGCAGCCGCCACGCCGGCCGCGAGCGCGGTCGACGTGATGTCCGTCCATTCGAGCAGCCAGACCACCGCGAGGCAGCCCGCGGCCGCGCCGGCGAGATCGGCCGCGTAAATGGCGCCGGCTGGCGCGCCGGTGCGCGTCAGCGCCAGCGTCACGACCAAGCCGGAGAAAATGAACGGAATCGTGAAGACGATCGTGGACACGGCCAGCGCCGCCAGCGGCGCCGCCTGAACCCCGCTCACGGCGGGAAACGGGATCACCAGGTTCGCGACGTGCGAGGCCGGCAGGACCACCGCGAACGCCAGCGCCGCGAGCGGCAACGCCGCCCGCGCGCGGGGCCCGGTGAGCAGGTCCCCCGCCACGAACACCGCGACCGCGCCGGCCGCCATCCCGAGCATCGCGACCGAGACGGCGAAGAACGAGAAGTGATACCACGTCAAGACCGACAGGAGGCGCGTGTCGAGCACCTCCAACATCAGCGTGGCCAGTGTGATGAGGAATAAACCGGCGTTCAGGTAGCGGAAGCTGGGCGGCGGCACGAGAGATGATAGATCGACCAGATGCGCTAAGCTGACGCCTGCATGGCCGAAGCGCTCGTCATCGCCGGCCGGGCGTTCACCTCCCGCCTGGTTGTCGGCACCGGCAAGTACCCGTCGCACGCCGTCATGCAAGCGGCTCACGAGGCGTCGGGCACCGAAATGGTGACGGTGGCCGTCCGCCGGGTGGATCTGTCGGCGCGAGGCGAGGGCGCGCTGCTCTCGTGGATCGACCGCTCCCGCATCTTCCTGCTGCCCAACACCGCCGCCTGCTTCACGGCCGACGACGCCGTCCGCACCGCGCACCTGGCGCAGGAAGCCGGCCTGTCCAACTGGATCAAGCTCGAAGTGATCGGCGACGAGCAAACCCTGTTCCCGGACAACGAGGCGCTGCTCGTCGCGACCCGCGAGCTCGTGCGGGACGGCTTCGTCGTCCTGCCCTACACGAACGACGATCCGGTCGTCTGCCGCAAGCTCGAAGACGCGGGCGCGGCGGCGGTCATGCCGCTCGGCGCCCCCATCGGGTCGGGCCTCGGGATCCAGAATCCGAACAATCTTTTGATCATCAAGGAACGCGCGCGGGTGCCGGTGATCGTGGACGCGGGCGTCGGCACGGCGTCCGACGCGGCGCTCGCCATGGAACTCGGCGCGGACGGCGTGCTCATGAACTCGGCTATCGCAGGCGCGACCGACCCGGTGTCGATGGCGACTGCCATGCGGCATGCGGTCATCGCCGGGCGCATGGCGTTCCAGGCCGGCCGCATTCCGCGCAAGCGCTACGCGTCAGCCAGCAGTCCAGAGGACGGGCTGATCGCCCCGGCCGCCGGGAGGCGTGGCTGAACGTGCCGACCGACGGGCGAGGCATCCGGAACGAGCGGGGCGCGAACCTCGTGGCGCTCGCGAGAAGCCTGCAGGACCGGCCGGCGATTCCGGGCCCGCTCCCGCCGTTTCACGAGCGGACGTACGCGGACCTGCACGGCCCTGGGCTGAAGAATCGCGTCCGCGCCGTCATCTGGCGGGTCGTCGCGCCGCTTCTGGGACTGCAGCGGCCCTTCAACGCGACGGTCGTCGATCAGCTGAACCGGCTGCAAAACGCGCATCGCGAGTCCGAAGCCCACCTGGCGCGGTTCCAGTCGCTGCTCGTCCAGCACTTGCAGGGGATGGACGCGCTCTCCGAGGACTGGCTGAAGCGCTGGGATTCCCTCTCGGCGCGCGACGCACGGCTCGTGGCGCGGGTGGCGGCCGTGGAGGACCTGCGCACGACGACCGCGCTGGCTCAACAGACCGCCCTTTCGTTGAAGCGCGAGGTGGAGCGCCTGCTGGCCGCGGCGCCGGCGCCGCAGGCCGGGGCCGTCCCGCCGCAGGGGGCCCAGCCGGCCCCGCCCGTCTCCGGCCCGGACCTGGACGCGTTCAAGTATCTCGGCTTTGAGGATGCGTTCCGGGGGTCGCCGGAGAGCATCCGGGCGCGCATGGCGGAGTACGCGCCGCGCTTCGACGGGCAATCGGACGTGCTGGACATCGGGTGCGGGCGGGGCGAGTTCCTCGAGCTCCTCAAGCAGCGCGGCGTCCGCGCGCGCGGCGTGGACGCGAACCACGAGATGGTCGAGGTCTGCCGGGCGAACGGACTCGATGTGACAGAAGATGACGCTTTGCGACTCCTTATGACTTTAGATGACTCGAGCGTCGGCGGCATCTTCGCCGCGCAGGTGGTCGAGCACCTGCAGCCGGGGTACCTGATGCGCCTGCTCGAAACGGCGTCGCACAAAGTACGGCCGGGAGGGATTCTGATCCTCGAGACGATCAACCCGGCGTGCTGGCTCGCGTTTTTCGAGAGTTTCGTGCGCGACGTCACGCACGTCTGGCCGCTGCATCCCGAGACGCTGCAATACCTTACGAGGGCGAGCGGCTTCCGCGACGTGCGGATCGAGTACCGGTCGCCGGTGGGCGAAACGACGCGCCTGCACCCAGTGCCCGGTTCGCCGAAGGGCGCCGAACCCACGCTCGCGGAGCTCGTCGAGACGTTCAACGACAACGTGACGAAGCTCAATACCCGCCTGTTCAGCTTTCAGGACTACGCCATCGTCGCCCGGCGCTGACGAAAATACTTGTCGGCGCGCGGGCCGTGCGTGTTACGTTTTTGGCGCCGCCGTGGTCCAAGATTCGAACGGGCGGCGCGGCAGTGACGCGCGCTCGGTGAATCGATGGTCCTTCTTCTCGCCGTCGCGGCAACATTCCTCCTGACCGTGGTCAGCGTCCCGATTGTCGGGCGCGTGGCGCGCGCCCTCGGGTTGTACGCGTACCCGACCTACGATCGCTGGCACAGCGAGGCGGTCCCGAAGGTCGGGGGCGCGGCGATGCTCGCGCCGCTGCTGCTCGTCCTCGCGTTCGTCGGATTCAACACGGAGCTCGGACCGGTCGTGGTCGCGGTCACGCTGATGTTCGGCGTCGGCCTCGTGGACGACCTGCGGCGGATCGGGCCGGCGGCCAAGCTCGTCGCGCAGATGCTGGTGGCCGTCGTGTTCCTGGTGCTGGAACCGGAGATTCGCATCACGGGTTGGCCGATTCTCGACACGGCGCTCGCGTTTGTCTGGATCGTCGGCATCACGAACGCGGTGAACCTGCTCGACAACATCGACGGGCTGGCGGCCGGCGTCTCGGGCATCGCCGGCACGTTCTTCCTCCTGGTCCTGTATCTGGGCGCCGGCGGCACGTCGGGACCGCTCGCCATCGCGATGGCGGCGTTCGTGGGCGTCGCCGCGGGGTTCCTGCTCTACAACTTCCATCCGGCGTCGATCTTCATGGGCGATTGCGGGAGCCATCTCCTCGGCTCGTTCCTCGCGTGCGCGACGCTCGTCTCGACCTCGTCGACCGGCTCGAACCTGGCGGCCGTGGCGGCGATCCCGGTCGTGCTGATGCTCATCCCGATTTTCGACACGGCGTTCGTCACGGTGTCGCGCGGGTTGTCGGGCCGGAGCGCGTTCCTCGGCGGACGCGACCACACGTCACACCGGCTGGTGGCGCTCGGCATCGGCGAGCGGAAAGCCGTGCTGGTGCTGTACGGGCTCACGTGCGCGGGAGGGCTGGTCGCGCTGGGCCTGATGGCGTTTCCCGCGGGCGTCGCGTGGGGCCTGGTAGGGCTCTACGTGGCGACGCTCGGCGTCATCGGCGTGTACCTGGGCCACATCGAGGTCTCGCGAAGCGCGATCGCGGCCACGCCGCCGCCGCTGCCGTCGGAGATCACGAACCGCCACCGCGCGTACGAAGTCGCGCTCGACGTGCTCCTCCTCGGCGCGGCCTACTACTTCGCGTTCCTGGCGCGGTTCCGCGAGCCGCAGTTCAGCGAGTTCCTGCCCCACTTCACCCGGTCGCTGCCGCTCGTCGTCGGGCTCCAGCTCACGGCGCTCTGGGCGTCGGGTAAGTACCGGCGTGTGTGGGCCACGTTCGGCGTGGCGGAGATCCTCAGCCTCTTCCGGGGCGCCACGCTGGGCGTCGCGGCGTCGGTCATCGCACTCTTGTACATGAGCCGGTTCATCGGGTACTCTCGGTCCGTGTTCATCTACGACGCGCTGCTGGCGCCGGTCCTGCTGATCGGCGCGCGCGTCGCGTTGAGCGGGATCGATCAGTACGTGCGCGTCCATCGCACGCGCGGACGGACGGCGATCATCTACGGCGCCGGCCACGGCGGCGCGCTGGCGGCGCGCGAGCTGCTGCAAAACGGCGCCATCGAGCTCGCCCCGCTCGGCTTCATCGACGACGACCCGCGGAAGCGGCGGCAGCTGATCGACGGCCTCGCGGTGCTCGGCGGGCTCGGCGATCTCGGGCGCTTGCTCGACGAGCGGCCCAATCGCGTGTCCGCCGTCATCGTCGCCATCACCGATCTGTCCGGCGAGAAGTTCGACGAGGTCTGCGCCTTGTGCGCGGAACGGGGCGTGACGGTCCGCCGCATGCGCTTCGCGCTCGACGAAGTGAAGCGGCGCGCCAGCCCGGACAAGCGGGTGGTCGGCTTCCCGCGCCCGTGACCTTCACCGAGACCAAACTCGCGGGCGTGTGGCTTGTCGACGGCGACGTCTTCGAGGACGAGCGCGGCACCTTCGCCCGGGCGTGGATGCCCGGGGAGTTCGCCGCCCGCGGCCTCGAGACGGGCATCGCGCAGGCGAGTCTCGCGACGAACCGCGCGCGCGGCACCATTCGAGGCCTGCACTACCAGTCGGCGCCGTTCGAAGAAGTGAAGGCGATCCGCGCGATTCGCGGCGCCGTGTTCGACGTCGCCGCGGACCTGCGGCCGGATTCGCCGACCTACCTGCAGTGGGTGGGCGTGGAGCTCACCGCCGCCAACCGCCGCCTGCTCTACGTGCCCCGCGGCTGCGCGCACGGCTATCAGACGCTGTCGGACGACGCGGACGTGTTCTACTTCGTGTCGGCCGCCTATTCGCCCCCGCACCAGCGGGGCATCCGCTGGAACGACCCGGCGCTCGCGATCGACTGGCCGCTCGGCCCGCCCGCGTGCATCAGCGGGCGGGACCGGAGCTTCCCTGATTTCCTGGCGCCATGACGCGCGAGCTCACCGAACAACCCATCGCCGAGAACCGAAAAGCCCGGTTCGACTACGAAATCCTCGAGACGTTCGAGGCGGGCGTGGCGCTCCGGGGCACCGAGGTGAAGGCCATCCGCGAGGGCGGTATCAACCTGCGCGAGAGCTTCTGCCGCCTGGAGGGCGGCGAGGCGTTTCTCCTCAACGCGCACATCGGCCAGTACAGCCACGGCGGATCGGCGAGCCACGACCCCGTGCGGCCGCGCAAGCTGCTGCTCCACCGCAACGAACTGAACAAGCTCCTCGGCAAGACGACGACCAAGGGGCTCACCATCGTGCCGCTGCGCATGTTCTTCAGCAAGAAGGGCCGCATCAAGGTCTCCATCGCGCTCGCCAAGGGCAAGAAGGTGTACGACAAGCGCGAGACGATCAAGCGGCGCGAGCAGCAGCGCGAGACGCGCGCGGCCGTCAAGACGCGGCAGGTATAATTGCCGCGATGGCCCGCTCGGTGACGCCTCGGCCGGCCGTCGAGGTGTCGGTCCCGCTCCTCGATCTCAGCGCCCAGTACGCGCCGCTGCGCGACGAGATCCTCGCCGCCATCACCCGCGTATGCGACAGCCAGCGCTTCATCCTCGGTCCCGACGTGGACGCGCTCGAGCGCGAGCTGGCCGCGCGCCTCGAGGCCGAACACGCGGTCGCCGTGTCGTCCGGGACCGACGCGCTGCTGGCCGTCCTCATGGCCCTCGGCATCGGGCCCGGCGCGGAGGTCATCACCCCGACCTACTCGTTCTTCGCCACCGCCGGCACGGTGCGCCGGCTGGGCGCGACGCCGATTTTCGTCGACATCGACCCGGTGACCATGAACGCCGACCCGCGCGCCATCGCCGCGGCCATCACGCCGCGGACGCGCGCGATCCTGCCCGTGCACCTCTTCGGGTTGGCGGCCGACATGGGACCCATCGTCGACGCCGCGCGGCCCGCCGGGATTCCGATCGTTGAGGACGCGGCGCAGGCCATCGGCGCGCAGTGCCACGGTCGCCAGGTCGGCACGATCGGTCTGGCCGGCTGCTTCTCCTTCTTTCCGTCGAAAAACCTCGGCGCCTTTGGCGACGCCGGCCTGGTCACGACAAACGACGCCGCGCTCGCGCGCGAGCTGCGCCTGCTCCGCAACCACGGCGCCGAGCCCAAGTACTTCCACGCCCGCATTGGCGGTAATTTCAGGCTGGACGCCCTGCAGGCGGCCGTCCTTCGCGTGAAGGCGCCGCACCTGGCGGCGTGGACCGACGCCCGGCGCCGCAATGCCGCGCGGTACCGGGCCCTGTTCGCCGACGCCAACATCGACCGCCGGATCACCCTCCCCGTCGAGCGGGAGGGCTTTCACCACATCTACAACCAGTTCGTGATTCGAGTCGCGAAGCGGGACGCGCTGCGCGAGTTTCTGGCGGCCCGCCGGATTGGCACCGAGGTGTACTACCCGGTCCCGTTCCACCGGCAGGCCTGCTTCGCGAGCGACGTCCGCCCGGCCGATCAGTTCCCGATCGCCGACGAGGCGGCGGCGACCTCGCTCGCCCTGCCGATCTACGCCGAGCTCACCGAGGACCAGCAACGCCACGTCGTCTCGAGCATCGCCGAGGGCCTCGCCACCTGATGAAGGAACTGGTCCTCGTCGTCGGCGCGCACGGCCAATTGGGCGAGGTGATGGCGCAGCGGTGGGGCGACACGCACCAGGTGGTCGCCTGGGGCCGGGACGAGCTGGATCTCACGGCGCCCGAAGCCGTCGTCGGCACGATCGGCGCGCTGAGCCCGGACGTCATCATCAACTGCGCGGCCTTCAACGACGTGGACGGCGCTCAGCGCGATCCCGAGACCGCGCTCGCCGTGAACGCGTGGGCCGTGCGCACGCTGGCGCGGACGGCCGCGGACCTTGACGCGACGTTCGTCCACTTCAGCACGGATTTCGTCTTCGACGGCGCGACCGACCGGCCGTATCGGGAGGACGACCCGCCCAACCCGCGCGGGACGTACGCCGTGTCCAAGCTCCTCGGCGAGTGGTTCGCGATGGAGGTGCCACGGCACTACGTGATCCGCGTCGAGAGCCTCTTCGGCGGGCGGCGGGCGCGCAGCAGCATCGACAAGATGCTTGCGGCGATCCTGGCCGGCGAGGAAGTCCGCGCCTTTGCCGATCGCACGGTGTCGCCGAGCTACGTCGACGACGTCGTCGAGGCGACGACGGCGCTGGTCGAAGGCGGCCATCCGCGCGGGTTGTACCACTGCGTGAACACGGGCTGGACGTCGTGGGCGGAGCTTGCGCGGGAGTTGGTCCGGCTGACCGGACGGCCCGAGTCGCGAATTACCGAGATTGCGACGGCCGACGCGGGTCTCGCCTCGCCGCGGCCGAAGTTCGCGGCGCTGTCGAACGCGAAGCTGGTGCTCTGCGGCATCGAGATGCCGACGTGGCAGGACGCACTGGGGCGACACGTGCTAAGAAATGCGGCGATGGGGCCATGAGGCCATGGGGCCCGCCGTTGACATCTGATGCGACGATGAGTATCATCACGGCATCATGCGGACGACGGTCGACCTGGACGGGCCCATTCTGCGCGAGTTGAAGCGGCTGCAGAAGTCCGAGGGCAAGTCGCTCGGCCGGCTGGTGTCCGACTTGCTGGCCCAGGCGCTGGGCGCGCACAAGGCCAACGGTCCCC
>JANOGJ010000541.1:0-3845 GCA_031405995.1 Acidobacteriota bacterium | reverse complement strand
CGTCAGCGCGCGCTCGACACTCGCGCGATCGATCGACCAGATGCCGTGGTACTCGAGCCGGTACGGCTGCGGCGTCACGCCCTCGAGGCGCGTGAGCAGCTCGAACAGCGGGTAACTCGGCTGCGGCACGAGCACCGCATTGCCCGGGTTGCACAAGAGCTTGAACAGCAGGGCGTACGCCTCGCTCGTGCTCGCGATCAGCACCACGTCTTCGGGCGCGACAGGCGATCGGTGACTCGAGAGCATCCCGGCGATCGCCGTGCGGGCGGCAAGGAGCCCCAATGGCTCGGGCTCGTACCGGAATCCGCGCGCGTCGGCCAAAGACGAGAGCAGGTCTGGCGGGTACGGAATGCCGGCCGACGTCGGATTCGAGATCGTCAGGTCCAGAAGCGGCGCCCCCAAGGCGCGCAGCCGGGACCGCGCGCGCGTGAAGGCATTCTCTCTGAGCGACGCCGGGAGCCGTGACGAGAACATTCGCGCTATTTGAGCGTCTTGTCGATGACGTACACCAGCGCGTCACCCGCCGCGATCGTGAACGTCCATCGCGGCCCCGACGACTGGCGCAGCATCGACATCGTGCCGCCGTCGAGCAGGCTCACCCAGAGCGCGTAGGGCACGGCGGCCGGAAGGCGCGCGACGACCGTCTGCGGACCGGGTGCGGTGCTCGTCGCGACGAGCACCCAGGCGCGGCCGGCGTCGAGGAGCAGGACTTCCACGCCTCGGGGCGCCGGCTCGACGGTCACCGCGGGCCCCGGTCTCAGCGAGGCGATGAACCCCGGATTGGCCGAGACCTGGGCCGCAATCGCCGCGGCGGGACGCACCCACGGCAGCCGCTCCCCCGTTCCGCCCGTGAAGCCGGTGCCCGCCTTCTGGCCGGGGTCGAACGAGATGACACGCGTGCCGTGCGCGATCGCGCGCCACACGGTCGCGTTGAAACTCGGAACGGCGGCTGAGACCGGGACCGTCAAGTCCGGTCCGGTGACAACCGCGAGGTCGACGGAGGCGGCCATGCGCTTGAGGTCGGCCTGTCCGGCGGTCTGGCCGGACGGCCACGTCACGCCCGTGAATCCCGCGGCGCGAATCGCCGCGAGGTCGTCGAGTTTGGGCACGCCCGGCGGCGTGCCTCGATACCAGACCGAGACAACCGGCAGGGTGTCGGCCTGCGGCACGGCGGCCTGCGGGCGACCCGCCGCGAACAACGCCAGGAGCGCGATCGCGTCCATCCGGGGTTACTATGAATCCTCTTCACGGAGGATGTCCATGCACAAGCCGCGAGTTCTGCTCTGCGTCGTGCTGGCTGCCGGCTCGATCGTCGCCGCCGCGGCCCGTACCCAGTCGCCTTCGCCTGCCTCGACCGCCGGCTATCAGGTGCCGCCGAAGGTCATCGCCGACATCATGGATGCCGAGCCGCTGCCGGGTGTCGCGCTGTCGCCGGACCGATCGGTGATGCTGCTCTCGCATCGGCACAGCATGCCGACGCTCGCCGAAGTCGCGGCGCCGTTTCTCGGTCTCGGCGGATCGCGCGTCAATCCGCGGACGAGCGGGCCGCGCGTGATGGGCGGCACGACCGCGCTCACGCTCCGCGACGTCGCGACCGGCGTCGAGCGCAAGCTCGCGCTGCCCGCCGCGGGCTCGTTCGGCGGCGTTTTTTCGCCCGACAGCAGGCACATCGCGATCACGCACACGACCGACAACGCGATTCGCCTGCTGGTGGTGGATATCGCGACGGCCGCGGTGCGCGTCGTGCTCGAGGGCGGCGTGCATGGGCTCGGCGGCGGCTGCACCTGGCTCGACGACTCCACCGGATTCCTGTGCCGGCTCATTCCGGACGGCCGCGGCGCGCAGCCATCCGAACCGAGGGTGCCCGCGGGTCCGAACGTCCAGCAGAACCTCGGCCGCATGTCGCCGGGACGCACGTACCAGGACCTGCTCGGCAGCGCCTACGACGAACAGTTGTTTGACTACTACTTCACGAGCCAGCCTGCGTGGGTCGGCCTCGACGGACGGAAGACGCCGTTCGGGAAGCCGGCCGTCTATCAGGGCATGAGCCTTTCGGCCGACGGCAAGTGGCTCGTCGTGACGCGCGTGAAGCGGCCGTACTCGTATCTCGTCCCGTCGTTTCAGTTTCCGCGCGATGTCGAGTTGTGGGACCGGACCGGCACGATGGTGCGCGCGCTCGCCGATGTGCCGACGGGCGACACGATTCCGCTCACCGGCGTGTTCGCCGGCCCGCGCGGCTTCGCGTGGCATCCGAACGAACCGGCGACGCTCTACTGGACCGAGGCGCTCGACAAGGGCGACCTCGCCAACAAAGTCCCCCACCGCGACCGCGTCGTCGTCCTGCGCGCGCCGTTTGCCGGCGCGCCGGCGGACGTGTTCAAGACGGAGTGGCGGTTCGGCGGGATGACGTTCACCGAGAAGGGCGCCGTGCTCGCGACTGAGTCCGACCGCGCCACGCGCATGCGGCGCACGTGGGTCTACGAGACGGGCCTGTCGGCGGCGCCGCGGAAGGTGTGGGAGCAACTTCAGGAAGATCGTTATCGCGATCCGGGCTTTCCGGTCGTCCGGCCGGGGACGAACAAGGCCATACAGGTTGGTGACGCGGTCTATCTGCAGGGCGCGGGCGCGTCGCCGGACGGCGATCGGCCGTTCCTCGATCGGTTCAACCTGAAGACGCTGGCATCCGAGCGGGTCTGGCAATCGGACACCGAAAGCTACGAGTCGATCGTCGCGATTCTCGACGACGGCGCGACGAAAGTGATCACGCGGCGTGAGACGAAGGCGATCCCGCCCAACTACCTGACGCGCGATTTGGGCGCGCGGACGTCGCGGGCCATCACGAGCTTCAGGGATCCGTACCCGCAGCTCTCGGACGTGCAGAAGCGGCTCGTGACGTACAAGCGCAAGGACGGCATCCAGCTCTCCGGGACGATCTATCTGCCGCCCAGTTACCGGCCGGGCCAGCGGCTGCCGATGCTCGTGTGGGCGTACCCGCAGGAATTCACGAACGCCGACGCGGCGAGCCAGGTCGTCGGATCGGCGAACCGGTTCACGACGGTCGGCGGCGCGTCGCACCTGCTGCTGCTCACGCAGGGCTACGTCATCTTCGACGGCCCGACGATGCCGATTGTCGGACCGGGCGAGACGGCGAACGACACGTACCTCCAACAGCTCGTGGCGAGCGCCGAAGCGGCGATCGACTACGCCGTCGGACAGGGTTTCGTGGACCGCGACCGGGTCGGTGTCGGCGGGCACAGCTACGGCGGATTCATGACGGCGAACCTGCTCGCGCATTCGGATCTCTTCCGCGCCGGCGTCGCGCGCAGCGGCGCCTACAACCGGTCGCTCACGCCGTTCGGCTTCCAGAACGAGTCCCGGACGTTCTGGGAGGCGCCGGATCTGTACGCGCGCATGTCGCCGTTCTGGTTCGCGCACAAGGTGAACGAGCCGATCCTGCTCATCCACGGCGAGAAGGACGACAACTCGGGCACGTTCCCGATCCAGTCCGAGCGGTTCTACATGGCGCTCAAGGGTCACGGGGCGACGGTGCGGTACGTGACGCTGCCGCACGAGGCGCACGGCTACTCGGCGCGCGAGTCCAACATGCACGTCATGGCCGAGACGCTCGCGTGGCTGGACAAGTACGTGAAGGACGCGAAGGCGAGATAACAGGGACGCCAGGTACGATTAGACGATGCCCTTGATCTGCCCGAAATGATGGACGCCGGGGCCGGCGATCGTCACGAGCACGTCGCGCGCGTCGATCGTGCCCCGCTCGGGATGCTGAAACGTGGGCGCGAGCTCGGCCGGTCGGAGCGACCGCGCGAGCGCCAGCGTCATCTGCC
>JANOGJ010000534.1:0-2171 GCA_031405995.1 Acidobacteriota bacterium | reverse complement strand
GGTCATGGTCACGATCTTCGGCCGCGCAACACCGGTGGAACTGGATTTCCTCCAGGTCGAGAAGTTCTAGTCGGGAGAAGGTCAGATTTATGGCGAAGTAAGTACAAGCGCAAGTGAAGCTCCAGATCGCGGCCGGCAAGGCGACGCCCGCGCCGCCGGTCGGCACCGCGCTCGGGCCGCACGGCCTGAACATCATGGACTTCTGCAAGAACTTCAACGCGAAGACCGCCAAGGATGACGGGCTCATCATCCCCGTCGTCGTGACGATCTACGCGGACCGGTCGTACACGTTCATCACGAAGACGCCGCCGGCGGCCGTGCTGCTCAAGCGCGCGGCCAACATCGCCAAGGGCTCCGGCGAGCCCAACAAGACCAAGGTCGGCACCGTGACGGCCAGGCAGGTGCAGGACATCGCCAAGCTGAAGCTGCCGGATTTGAACTGCGACACGATCGAGTCGGCCATGCGCTCGGTGCGCGGCACCGCACGGTCGATGGGACTCGATGTCATCGACTAGGTTCCGAGGTTCTGAGGTTCCGGGGTTCTGGGGTTCTTGGTTCGAAGTTCTGAGTTCGAAGTTCTAAGTTCTAAGTTTACTGTAATGGTGGCAGGCCGCTCGTGGCCGTGACGACCACCGGAGGTGAGGGCAATGCGCGCGCGAGGCAAGAAATACCAGGCGGCTCGGGAGGCTGTGCCGAATCGGCCTCACACGATTGAAGAGGCTGTGCCGCTCCTGCAGAAGGTCAAGTTCACGAAATTCGACGAGACCGTTGAGCTCGCGGTGCGGCTGGGCGTCGATCCCAAGCACTCCGACCAGATGGTGCGCGGCACCGTCGTGCTGCCGCACGGCCTCGGCAAGACGAAGCGCGTGCTCGTGATCGCCAACGCCGACAAGCAGCGCGAGGCGCGCGAGGCGGGCGCCGACGAGATCGGCGGCGAGGAGCTCGTCGAGAAAATCAACGGCGGCTGGATGGACTTCGACGCCGTCGTCGCGACGCCCGACATGATGCGCGCGGTCGGCAAGCTTGGCAAGGTCCTCGGCCCGCGCGGCTTGATGCCCAATCCGAAGACGGGCACCGTGACGGTCGACATCACCAAGGCCGTCCAGGAGATCAAGGCCGGTAAAGTCGAGTTCCGCGTGGACAAGGCCGGCGTCGTGCACGCGCCCATCGGCAAGATTTCGTTCGCGTCAGAACGGCTGATCGCCAACGCGCATGCCCTCATGGAGAACATCGTCAAGGCCAAGCCGGCCGCGGCGAAGGGCAGGTACCTCAAGAGCGTGACGATGTCGTCGACGATGAGTCCGGGCGTCACGATTGACACGTCGCATGTCGACGAATTGGTGAAGCACTAATGGCTGTCACGAGAGCGGACAAAGCAACCGAGCTGGGCGAACTGGTGGCCGTGTTCAAGGGCGCCGAGACCGCGGTGCTCGTCGACTACAAGGGCGTGACGGTGCCGCAGGTGACGGAACTGCGCCGGCAGATTCGCGCCGCGGGCGCGGGCTACCGCGTCGTGAAGAACACGATCGCCCGGCGCGCGGCCTCGGGCACGTCGCTCGAGAGCTGCCTGGCCCATTTCACGGGATCGACCGCCGTCGTCTACACGGCGAAAGACCCGGTCGCGCTCGCCAAGGCGCTGACGACGTTCGTGAAGGCGACGCCGTCGATGACGATCAAGGCGGCGGTCGTGTCGGGCCAGGCGGTGGCCCCGACGGCGGTGAACGAGCTGGCCAGCCTGCCGGGCCGGCCGGAACTGTACGGCCGGCTGTTGTTCGTGCTCCAGTCGCCCATGCAGCGGCTGGTGACGGTGTTGTCGGCCGTGCCGCGGGATCTCATGAACGTGCTCGCGGCGGTGGAGAAGAAGAAGTCGGAGACAACTCAGGATTCGTAGGTTCTGGGTTCTCAGTTTTGAGTTCTAAGTTGACAGAGTCTTTCGAGGAGTGAAGCCCATGTCCGTGACGCAGCAGCAGGTGGTTGACTACATCAAGGAAATCTCGGTGCTCGAGCTGTCGCAGCTCGTCAAGGCGCTCGAGTCGGAGCTCGGCGTGTCGGCGGCGGCGATGCCGATGGCCATGCCGATGATGGCGGGCGGCGGGGGCCCCGCCGCCCGGGGAGAGAAGACCCAGTTAAACCGGACGCACACCCACCTGGGGGGCAACAAAAAAAACGGG
>JANOGJ010000491.1:0-12877 GCA_031405995.1 Acidobacteriota bacterium | reverse complement strand
CGCGTACTCGCCGAGGAGCACCGCGCGCTGGAGCGAGCTGCCCAGCCCGGACGCGAACGAGCGCTTCTCGTTGTTGGCGGCCTTTTCGATCTCCCACGGCGCGATCGTGCCGGTTTTCACTTTCTCGATCTCAGCGTAGATGCCCGCCTCGAGATCGGCGATCGACTTGCCGGGGAGCGCGACGGCCGACGCGCGGAAGAGCCCGGGGCCGCGCGTGCTCTGGTTGAACGCGCTCGCGCCCGACGTGAGCTGCTGCTGGCGTACGAGCGCCTCGTAGAAGCGCGAGCTCCGGCCGCCCGACAGCACCGTCCCGAGCACGGTCAGCGCGTCGGAATCCGGCGTATTGGCCATGGCGCCGTGCCACGCCAGGTCGAGGCGCGGCAGCCGCGCCAGGTTGTCCTCGATTGTCTGGCGGCGCTCGGTCGTCTGCGGCGGCTCCCTGAGGTCCGGCGGCACTGGCTTCGGCTGCGACGGAATGCGATCGAAGTACTTCTTCGCTTTCGCGACCACGTCCGCGGCCCGCACGTCGCCCACGACCGAGACGACGGCGTTGTTCGGCGCGTAGTAGGTCCTGAAGAAGGCGGAGACGTCCTCGACCGTCGCCGCGCTCAAATCCGCCATCGACCCGATGACCGAATGCTCGTTCGCGAAGTTCTCGAACGCCAACTCGTCGATCACCTCGAACGTCCGGCCGTAGGGCTGGTTGTCCACGCTCAGGCGCCGCTCTTCCTGCACCGCGTTGCGCTGGTTGTCGAGGTTGGCCTTGGTGATGTCGAGCGACCACATGCGGTCGGCCTCGAGAAACAGCGCCAGGTCGAGCTGGTTGGCGGGCATCGTCTCGTAGTAGAGCGTCCGGTCCTTGCTCGTCGTGCCGTTCATCGAACCGCCGTTGTTGAAGACCAGCGTGAAGTGCTCGCCGGGACCGACCTGCTCGGATCCCTTGAACATCATGTGTTCGAACAAATGGGCGAACCCGGTGCGGCCCTTGCGCTCGTCGCGCGAGCCCGCGCCGTACGTCACCGCGATCGAGAACACGGGCGCGCTGTGATCTTCCGACACGATCACGCGAAGCCCGTTGTTCAGCCGGGTGCTGGTGAACGTGACGCGCGGCGCCGACGATGCCGCGAGGGTGACCGCGGCGGCGATGGCCGCCAGGGTGGCCGGAACGAGCCGGCGGATGGAACGTCGCATGACACTGACCTCCTCAGCTTTGCTACCGCTTCAGATTATAGAGAGGATGCCGGGCGCGCGACCACACGCTGCCGCGAATCGCCCGCTTTCGCACATGAAGTGCCGATAACAGGGGATGACTTGTCGTAGAGTGGCCTTCAGATGACTTTTTGGCGCACATTCGCGCTGCGGGCCGAATGAGCTGGGCCGTTGTCCTGCTCATCGTCGGCATTGTTGTTTACATGACCACGCGGCTGCGCACGCACCGAGGATCGATCGGGCCCGGCGCCTCCGGAGCGGTGTACGACATGTTGAACGAGGACAAGCGAAAAGCGATCGAGATCATCGTCGAAGGCCGGGCCGAGTGTCGGGACCCCGAGGATGCCGACGGGAATCTCCCGGATCTCGAGGATCCCAAGGCGGCCGGTCGCGGGCCGAGGACGCATGGCCCGATTCGATGACGCGTGCGCGCTCGTCGAGGCGGTGCTCGACGGCCCCGCCCGGCATGAGATCGTCGCCGGCGTGTCGGCGGGCGCGGACTCGGGCGTCGCGCTGCGCCGGCTGCGCGAGAGCATGCGCGCCAACGTGTGGCGGACGGGCAACGGGCTCGTCAACCTGGACGCGTTCATCAAGGCGTACGACGCCGCCAGCCGGGCGGACGGATTCCACGTCCTGCACGACTGGGACGGCAAGGCGGATCACGTCAGCCCGGACATCATTCCCGTCGATGTGCTCACTTTCATACTGGACCGGCGCGCGTCCGGTCCCCCGGACCCGGCCATCCTCGGCATCCTGCTGGACTACTACTTCGCCTACGTCCTCATGCTGCTCTCGGCAAATCTCTGGAGCGAGGGCGATCCGGACGCGAACCTCCACCGCCTGAATGAACTCCTCGGACACCTGCAGAGCCCGGATGGCAGCGGTCAGCTCTTTGCCTCCGACGCCGAGACGCTCCTCCTCATCGGCACCTCGCACTTCGAGGCGAACGACGGCGCGTACGACACGCTGCTGGAGAAGACGCGCGCGCTGTCACGCGCGCACCGGCTCAAGGTCGCGCTCGGCCACGCCGCGAGCCTCGGCAGCCACCTGCGCTTCGGCTGGGAAGTGACGTACGTCAAGGACTTCACGCTCATGCGCGACGACAACGGCGTGGACTACCGCTGGCTGTGCTTCGCGTTGTCCGAGCTCCTGGAGGAATACGCGCGCCGCCACGGCGAGGGCGTCATGGACCGCGCCCGCGAGGTTCTGGTGGGCGCGATCGTCAACGGCCTCAGCGCCGATCCCGGCGCGTTCGTCGGAGAGGCGCCGCACGCGTCGATGGCGCCATGCGCGGAGGAATGGACGGCGCTCCGCGACCGCCTGCGCCAGTACCGCTGGGACCTCGTCGAGGTGTTCGCGCCGCACCGGCCGTCGGATCGCGCCTACTCGCCGATCGCGCTGTTCTTCAACTTCTCGCATAACGTCCTCAAGGGCACGGTGGTCGACGCTCTCATTTGGGGCGAGGCGTGGCACGTCTCGTTCAACGACTTGCTGATCGGGACGCCGCCCGGCGATCGCCGCAGCGCCGCGCGGATCAAGCTGGCCACGACGCTGATGGCGTACGCGCGCGCGCATCCCGACAGCATCGGCGGGCGGCTCGCGCCGGTCATCGTCTACGACCCGGCGACCGCCCGGCGCGCGTTTGGTGAGACGTTGCGGCTGCTAGGCGGGTAGACGCTGACGCTCGTCGGGCAGCTATCCATGCAGATCGCCTACCCGCCCCCAGTGGCACGCCGGCGGAGGACGGCACAAGCCTGGAGAGCAAGCGCAGACTTCGGAAAACCCCAGCCTTCTCGGGCCCGCCCTGAGCGATTGCGGTCGTGTGTGCGAACTGACGTGCGAAAACCCGGACGACCCGGCTACGACTACGGCACGGCGCGCAACTGGCCGACGGCCCGCGCCGACTACGTCCGCCGCGTCCCCATCCACTCGCGCAACTCCGCCAGCGCGCGCGCCACGGCGGCGGGATTCGTCGACTGCGGCGTCTTCCGCGCGGCCACCGCCGCCTCAGGCGTAATTGCGCGCAGCACGCCCTCGTCGAACCGCTCGTCGTACCGCCGCCAGTCGGCGATGGTCAGCGCGCTGAAATCCTTGCCCGCCGTCACCAGGTCACGGACGATCCGGCCGGTGATTTCATGCGCGGAGCGGAACGGCGCGCCCTTCGCGACCAGGAAGTCGGCGACTTCCGTCGCCAGCAACAGGCCGGACGCGGCCGCCCGCGCGGCCTCCGGCCGAAGCGCGAGCGTGCGCACGACGACCGCCGTCGTCCGGGCGCAGCCGGAGACGATGTCCTCGACTTCGAACGCGATGGCTTTGTCTTCCTGCAGATCCTTGTTGTACCCGACCGGCAGGCCCTTCATCGTCGTCAGCCAGCCCGTGAGCAAGCCGATTGCTTTGCCCGACTTGCCGCGCACGAGCTCGAGCGGATCGGGGTTCTTCTTCTGCGGCATCAGGCTCGACCCGGTGGCGACGCTGTCGTGAATCTCGACGAAGCCGAACTCCTCGCTCGAAAACAGAATGATGTCCTCGGCCAGGCGGCTGAGGTGGACCATCGTCATCGAGCACGCGAAGAGAAACGCGGCGACAAAGTCGCGATCGCCCGCGGCGTCGATGCTGTTGGACGCGACGCGCGAAAAGCCGAGACGACGCGCGAGCCACTCGACGTCGATGTCGTAGGGCGTGCCGGCGATCGCGCCGGAGCCGAGCGGCATGACGTCGGCGTCGCCGCGCGCGGCGTCGAGCCGGTCGACGTCGCGCCGGAGGGCCGCCGCATGCGAGAGCCACACGTGCGCGACGAGGACGGGCTGCGCGCGACGGAGGTGCGTGTACGCGGGCATCACCGCCTGCCCCGATGCCTCCGCCTGGTGCGCGAGCGCGTCGATCAGAGTCAGCACGGCGCGCTGGACCTCGGGGATGCGGCGGCGGAGGTACAGCCTGAAATCGACGGACACCTGCTCGTTGCGAGAGCGGCCGGTGTGCAGGCGTCGGCCGGCGTCGCCGATGCGTTCGACCAGCTCGCGCTCGACGAACGAATGGACGTCCTCGTCACCCGCCAGCGTGAGACGCGAGGGATCGGCGCGGACCGCCGCGCGCACGGCGTCGAGGCCGGCGACGATGGCCGCGACATCGGCGGCGACGAGGACGCCGGCACGGCCGAGCGCCTCCGCCCACGCCTCGCTGCCGGCAATGTCGTCCTCGATCAGTCGCCGATCGACCGCGAGCGACTTGCCGTGCTCGAAGACGGCCGCGTCGGGCTCATCCGCAAACCGGCCGGACCACAGGGTGTTAGACATCGGCAATCGTCAATCGTCAATCGGGAATCGGGAATCGGCAAGCGCCAAATCGGCAATCGGCTCCATGTCGTGGTCATAGAGCGCGTGCTGGGACTTGCGGCCCACGACGCGGCAGTCTCCTTTGAAGAACTTGAGGCTGATGGCGCCGCTGACCTTCTCCTGGACCTTGGCGACGAGCGCGTTGATGGCCTCGCGTGTCGGCGTATACCAGAGACCGTTGTACACAAGGTCCGCGTACCGCACGCCCAGGTCGGCGGTCAACCGTTCGAGGTCGCGAGGCGTCACGAGCTTCTGCAGCTCCCGGTGGGCCGTGTGGAGCGCCACGGCCGCCGGCGCCTCATAGACCTCGCGGGACTTGCCGTCGACCGGCCTGTTTTCGACCATGTCGATGCGGCCCACGCCGTGGCCGCCGGCGATCGTCTCGAGGCTCTGGATCAGCTCGACGAGGGACATCGCCACACCGTTGACCTTCACGGGCACGCCGCGAACGAACTCGATGTCGACATAGGCCGGCGTGTCCGGTGATTCGGCGGGAGGCCGCGTCAGCAGGTAGATGTCCTCGGGGGGCTCCTGCCAGGGATCCTTGAGCTCGCCGTATTCGATCGAACGGCCCCACAAGTTGGTGTCGATCAGGTACGGACTGCCGACCATCTCCGGCACCGGAATGCCGCGCGCCACGGCGTACGCGATCTCCTCCTGGCGCGTGAAGCCCCATTCGCGAGCGGGAGCGATCACTTTGATCGACGGTTCGAGGGCACGCGCTGACGCGTCGATGCGCACCTGGTCGTTGCCCAGCTCCGTGCCGCCGTGGGCGATGGCTTTCGCGGTTTCGATCCGCGCGATCTCCACGAGGTGTTTCGCGATGAGGGGCCGGCCGAGCGCCGTCGAGAGCGGGTAGCGGCCCTCGTACACCGCGCCGGCCTGGAGCGCCGGCAGGATGAAGTCGCGCGCGAACTCGTCGCGGAGATCGAGCACATGCGCGCGCACGGCGCCAATCGCCAGCGCGCGCTCGCGCACGTCGTCCAAATCCTTCCCCTGGCCGAGGTCCATCGTCACGGTGACGATCTCGGCGCGGTACTTGTCGGCCAGCCAGGGGATGGCGACGGAGCTGTCGAGCCCGCCTGAATACGCCAGGACAATGCGGTCCATCGCGTCGTGTCTCCTACCCTTTCACCATCGCGTTGAACTTCTTCTCGAGCGCTTCGGCGGCCGACGCCCCTCGACACACCAGCAGGATCGTGTCGTCGCCCCCGATGGTCCCGGCGACTTCCGCGAGCTGGGCGCGGTCGATCCATTCCGCGAGTCCTTGCGCCTGCCCGCGGTCGGTCCGCACGATGAGCAGGGGCTCGATGCGCTCGAGGCTCCGAACGAGGGTCGCAACGGCACGGCGCAGATGTTCGCCGACCGCGGGACTGCCGCGCTCGGATCCCGGCCGCACGTAGGCGCCATCTCCCGCGCGCTTGACCAGCCCTAACTGCTTGAGATCACGGGAGATCGTGGCCTGCGTCGCGGCGATTCCGCGCGTCTGCAAGCGCTCCCGTAGCGCCTCCTGCGAGGTGAGTGCCTCGGAATCGATGACTTCGAGGATCTGTGACTGGCGCCAGGACTTCATAACTATCCAGTTGGACGAGTCATTATACATGCACTGTATACAGTTCAAGCAAGTGTTTCAGTACATAAACGTTGACTGCCCTGGATACGACAGTGTATATATAGGCCTTCTTATGAATACATATCCAACCCCTATTCGGGTGGGGGTGGCAGGCGCCACCGGGTATGCGGGCCAGGAGCTCGTCGCGCTCCTCGCCCGGCATCCCGGCGTCCATCTTGAGGCTGCGATGTCGTCGAGCCGCGAGTCGGCGGCGCGGCCGATGCCGCGCCTCGCGCGCGTCTGGGACGGCGCGATCGAGCCGCTGGCGGAGGATCGTCTGGCGTCGGCGGTCGATGTCGTGTTTCTCGCCGTGCCTGAATCCGCCGCCGCGCGTCTCGCGCCGCCGCTCGTCGATGCGGGCGTGCGCGTCATTGACCTCTCCGGCGCGTTTCGCATCCGCGATGCCGGCGCGCGCGCGCGCTGGTATCCCGACACGCAGTCGCTGCCCTCGGGCGCCGCGTACGGCCTGACCGAACATTACAAGGACGACGTACGCGACGCGGTGCTCGTCGCGAATCCCGGCTGCTACCCGACGGCGGCGCTGCTCGCGCTCCTGCCGCTCGCGAAGGCCGGGCTCCTCGACGCCGGTGCGGGCGTCATCATCGACGCCAAGTCCGGCATCTCCGGCGCGGGCCGCGTGCCGAGCGATCGCACCCACTTTTCGGAAAACCACGGCTCGGTCTCCGCCTACGGAGTCTTCGGCCACAGGCACGTCGCCGAGATGGAACAGGAGCTTGGTGCCAGCGTGACGTTCGTCCCGCACCTCGTGCCGCTCGACCGCGGCATCCTCGAGACGATCTACGTGAAGGTCCAGGAAGGCACCACGGCCGAGCAGATCGCCGACGCCTTCGCGCAGGCGTACGCCGACGAGCCGTTCGTCCGGCTGACCGGCGACGCGCTGCCGGAGATCAAGCACGTCGCCTGGTCCAACTTCTGCGACATCGGCTGGCGTCTGGAGCCGGGCTCGCGCCGGCTCGTCCTCGTGACCTGCCTCGACAACCTCCTCAAGGGCGCGGCCGGCCAGGCGCTGCAGAACTTCAACGTCGCCTGCGGCTTCGACGAACGGACGGCCCTGCAGTGAACGGCCCCCTGGTGTTGAAGCTCGGCGGCGAGCTGCTGGAATCGGGCGGGGATCGCGCGCGGATCGCCGCCGCGGCGGGCGCGCTCGCCGTGCGGCGCCCGCTCGTCATCGTGCATGGCGGCGGACGCGCGATCGACGCGGAGCTCGATCGCCGCGGCATCGCGCCGAAGAAGATCGACGGCCTCCGCGTCACGGATCGCGCCACGCTCGACGCGGTCGTGTCCGTGCTCGGCGGCACGTCGAATACCGAACTCGTCGCCGCGCTGGTCGGCCAGGGCGTGCCCGCGGTCGGGCTGACCGGCGTGGACGCGGGACTCGGCCGCGCCGCCCGCGCGAACGCCCACCGCTCGACGTCCGGCGCCGTCGTGGATCTGGGGTTTGTTGGCGATCCCGCGGAGATCGACGTCTCGCTCGTCGAGTTACTGCTCGTGCACGGCTACGTGCCGGTCATCGCGAGCCTCGGCCTGGAGACGGGCGACCACACGGGCGCCTCCGAGGCGCCGGCCCTGCTCAACGTCAACGCGGACGTGATGGCGTGCCGCATCGCGGGCGCGCTCACGGGCAGCGACCTCGTCATCGCCGGCGCGACGCCCGGCGTGCTCGACGACCGCGGCGAGTCGATTCCGTCGCTCGACGCGGCCGCGATCGACACCGCCATCGCCACGGGCACGGCCACGGCCGGCATGATCGCCAAGCTCACGGCGTGCCGGGCCGCGCTGCTCGAAGGCGTGTCGAGCATCCGAATCGTCGACGGCCGCCTGCTCGACCGCACCCACGGCATCGACGAGGCGCCCGGCACGACAGTGACGCTGCAGGAGGTGGCCGCATGACGACCGCGACAACCTCGTCGGGCATCGACGTCCGCGCGCGGGAATCGCAGCACGTGCTGCAGACCTACCGCCGCCTGCCCGTGGTGTTCGAGCGCGGTGAGGGCATGCGCCTCATCGACGACCATGGCCGCGCCTACCTCGACTTCGTCTCGGGCATCGGCGTCGCGTCGCTCGGCCACGCCAACCCGGCGCTGGCGCGGGCGCTCGCCGACCAGGCGGCGACCCTCGCTCACACGTCGAACCTGTACTTCCATCCGCTCCAGGGCGAGTTGGCCGCGCGCCTGTCGGCGCTCACCGGTCTCGAGCGCGCCTTCTTCTGCAACAGCGGCACGGAAGCGGTGGAGGCGTGCCTCAAGTTCGCCCGCCGCTACTGGCACACGCGCGGCGAGACGGCCCGCACCAAGTACGTCGCCTTCTCGCACGCGTTCCACGGCCGCACGATGGGCTCGCTGTCAGTGACGTGGGACGAACACTATCGCGCGCCGTTCGCGCCGCTGGTGCCAGGCGTGACGTTTGCCGACACGACCGACCCGGCCGCGCTCCACGCGCTCGTCGATCGGACGACCGCGGCCGTCATCGTCGAGCCGATCCAGGGCGAGGGCGGCGTGCGGCCCGTCTCGCGCGAGCTCGCGACGGCCATCACCGCCGCGTGCCGGCGGTCGGGCGCCTTGCTCATCGCCGACGAAGTGCAGAGCGGCTGCAGCCGAACGGGCGCGTTCCTCGCCAGCCCGTCGATCGGCCTCACGCCCGACCTCATCGCGCTGGGCAAGGCGCTCGGCGCTGGCATGCCGGTCGGCGCGGCCATGGTGAGCGGGCCGGTCGCCGAGACGCTCAGCGCCGGCGACCACGGCACGACCTACGGCGGCAACCTGCTGGCGTGCCGCGCGGCGCTCGTGTTCCTCGACGCGCTGGACGCCGGGCTGCTCGAGTCGATCTCGCGCGTGTCGGCGCACTTCTTCGCCCGCCTGCGCGACCTCCACGCGCGCCATTCGAAGACGATCGTGGACGTCCGCGGCGCGGGTCTCTTCGCCGGCGTCGAGCTGGCTTCTGACGCCGCGCCCGTCGTGAACGCCGCGCTCGAGCGCGGCCTGCTCGTCAATCGCACGGCCACGACCGTCATCCGCCTGCTGCCGCCGTACATCGCGACGAACGCGGATGTGGATGAGGCAGTGGCGATTCTGGACGCCGTGATGACGGCGATCGCCGCCAGTGCCGCCACCGAAGGAGACCGCCGTTGACCGACGTCGTGATGCGACCCGCCACCGAGGCTGACGCCGACGCGCTGCACGCGCTCATCAGCGCGCACCGGACCGAGGGGCACCTGCTGCCACGCGAGCGCGACGAACTGGCGCGGCACGCGGACCGCTTCGTGGTGTGCGACGTGAACGGCACGATCAAAGCCTGCGCCGAGCTGGCGCCGCTGTCGCGGCGTGTGGCCGAGGTCCGCTCGCTGGTCGTGGCGAAGAGCTTCCGTCGCGTCGGCGTGGCGGCCCGGCTCCTCGAGGAGCTCAAGACCCGCGCGCGCGCCGCCGGGTTCGAGTCGATTTGCGCGTTCACGCACGACGCGCGCTTCTTCGTACGGCAGAACTTTTCGATCGTGCCGCACCTGTGGCTGCCGGAGAAGATCACGACCGATTGCGTCACGTGCCCGCTGTTCCGCGCGTGCGGGCAGTACGCGATGATCCTGCCGCTCGAAGCCGTCGCGCGGTACGCCCAGCCGGCCGCGGTGCGCCGCGTCCGGGTCGCGTGACCGTGGCTCAGGTCGTGTCCGACGGCGTGACGAGATTCGTGGACGGCGGCGTGACCGCGCCCGCCGGCTTCCGCGCCGCGGGCGTCGCCTGCGGCATCAAGCGGCGCCAGGCCACGCACGCATCAGCGCCGCTGGACCTCGCGCTCGTCGCCGCGGACGGCCCCGTCTCCGCCGCCGCGGTCTTCACCACCAATCGCGCCGTCGCCGCGCCCGTCGTCGTCTCACGCGATCACCTCGCGCGGTCCGGCGGCCAGGCCGCCGCGGTCGTCGTGAACAGCGGCTGCGCCAACGCGTGCACGGGCGAGGCGGGGCTCGCCGTCGCGCGGGACATGGCGCAGGCCACGGCCGACGCGATGGGCTGCGCGGCCGAGCAAGTGCTCGTCGCGTCGACCGGCGTCATCGGCGTCGCGCTCGACCCCGCCAAAATCCGCGCGGGCGTCGCGGCCGCGGCGAAGACGCTGGGCGCGCACGGCGCCGCGGATGCCACGCGCGCCATCATGACCACCGACCCGTTCCCCAAGTCGACGGCCGTCGTCGTGGACACGCCGGGCGGCGTGTTCGCCGTGGGCGGCATGGCCAAGGGCTCGGGCATGATCGAGCCGCGCATGGCGACGATGCTGGCCGTGCTTACGACGGACGCGAAGGTCGAGCCCGACGTCCTCGCCGGCGCGCTCCGGCGCGTCGTCAAGGAGACGTTCAACGCCTTCACGGTCGACGGCGAGTGCTCGACGAACGACTGCGTCTTCCTGCTCGCGTCGGGCCGATCCGGCGTGTCGATCACACGCGACGACGACGCCGCGTTCCTCGGGGCCCTGCGCGCGGTGGCCGGGCACTTGTCCCGTGAGATCGTCCGCGGCGGCGAGGGCGCCACGAAGCTCATCACGGTGCGCGTCACCGGCGCGGAGACGGACGCGGATGCGTGGCTCGCGGCGCGGACGATCGCCAATTCTCCGCTCGTGAAAACCGCCATCCACGGCGGCGACCCGAACTGGGGCCGGCTGGTGGCGGCCGCGGGCCGATCGGGCGCGGCGTTCGTGCTCGACCGCGCGTCGGTCGCCGTCGGCCCGGTCGAGGTCTTCGTGACGGGCGTGCCGCACGACGAACGCGCCGGCGAGGCCGCCGAGGTCCTGCAAGCGGCCGACGTCACGGTCACGGTGGACCTCGGCACCGGCGGACGGCACGACGCCACCATGTGGACGTGCGATTTCAGCGCGGAATACGTGCGCATCAACGCGGAGTACCGAACATGAGCAGCCTCAAACCAGTGAGAGGCGTCAAGACATCTGGTGTCGTTTCCCTGACGGATTGGAAACGACACCCGATCTCGGGCAAGGACTTCCTCTCGATCCTCGATCTCAGTCACGCCGAGCTCGACCGTCTGCTCGACCTGGCGGCGGCCATGAAGCGGGACCGCGCGGCGGGACGCGCCGGCGCGCAGCCGCTCGCGGGCAAGCACCTCGCGCTGCTCTTCGAGAAGCCGTCGCTGCGGACGCGCACGACGTTCATCATCGCCGCGCGCGAACTGGGCGGCGAGGTGATCGAGCCGCCGTCCGACGTCGCACTGGGCGGCCGCGAGTCCATGGAGGACGTCGCGCGCAACCTCGAACGCTGGGTAACCGGCGCCATCGTCCGGACGTTCGCGCAGGACCGGCTGGCGCGCTTCGCCGCGGCGGCGCCCGCGCTGCACGTCGTGAACGCGCTGACGGACGAGGAGCACCCGTGTCAGGCGCTCGCGGACATGCTCACACTGCAGGAGCGGTTCGGATCGCTCGCCGGGCGCACGCTCGCGTTCGTCGGCGACGGCAACAACGTCGCGGCCTCGCTCGCGCATGCCGGCCCGATGCTGGGCATGCACGTGCGCGTCGCGTCGCCCAAGGGCTTCGAGCTGCCGTCGGCGGTGGCGCTCGCGGCCAGGCGCGTGGCGCGGCATGGCGCCACCGTGACTGTCACGCATGACGCGCGCAAGGCCGTCGCCGGCGCCGACGCCGTGTACACGGACGCCTGGGTGTCGATGGGCCAGGAAAAGCAGACGAAGCGGCGCAATCGCGCCTTCCGCTCGTTCCAGGTCAACGAGAAACTGATGGCGTCGGCCGGGTCGCAGGCGCTGTTCATGCACTGCCTGCCCGCGCATCGCGGCCTCGAAGTCACCGACGGCGTGATGGACGCGGAATCCTCGGTCGTGTTCGATCAGGCCGAGAACCGGCTGCACGCGCAGAAAGCCCTGCTCGCCATGCTCATGGCGAGGTAACGCCGCGCGTAAGCGCTTTCGCGGCGCGTAACTCCCGTCGATCACCACCACGGGAATGCGGGCGGTTCGCGCCGTCGCGCGCCTGGCAGGGTGTTTGCCTTCTCTTGCGCTGGAGGAGTGCATTCATGCGCAGGCAATTAACAGCGCTCGTCGCGATCGTCGGCCTGGGTCTCGCCCTGGCGGGCTGCAAAAAGGCGGCAGGACCGAGCGGCGGAGGCGGGGGCGGGGGCGGCGGAACCAGCGTGACCGTCTCGATTCCAGTGACCGACTACGGCGGCAACCAGACGCCATCGTTCAGTCCATCGGCGATTGCGGTTCCGGCCGGCGGCTCTGTGACCTGGCGGAACGCCGATACGGTCGCGCACACGAGCACGTCCGACACGAACATCTGGAACGGATCGCTCGCGCCGGGAGACTCATACACGCGCACGTTCGCGACACCGGGCACGTTCCCGTACGTCTGCACGATCCACAGCGGGATGTCGGGACGGGTGATCGTGCAGTAAGCAGGCTCGCCGGGCTGCGGCGAGCTCGGTGAGCCGCCGCGGCCTACTTGCCCTTGCCCGGCGGAGCCGGCGGTGCGGCCGGCGTCGCCGTGTTGTCCATCAGCGAGCGCAAGAGCCACACGCCGTCGCCACTCTTGTAGAGCACGACCATATAGCGCGCGTGCATCGTGATCATCTTGGCGCCCTTCGTCTTCGGCGTCATCTGGATCTCGACCGTGCCACGGTCGGTCGCGACCTGGCCGGTGAGCTTGAGTTCCTCGGAATGGGCGACGAAGTCATTGGGCGTGGCCTGCGCGAACTGGGCCTTGT
>JANOGJ010000485.1:0-12585 GCA_031405995.1 Acidobacteriota bacterium | reverse complement strand
CTCGCGCAGATGAAGGACCGGGGCGGGCGCGTCAAGATCCCCGGTTTCTATGACGCGGTGCGGGCGCTCTCGGACGAGGAACGGGCCGCGTGGCGCACGCTGCCGTTCAACGAGAAGAAGTACAAGAAGGACCTGGGCGCGCCGAAGCTGGCGGGAGAGAGCGGTTACACGGTGCTCGAGCGCGTCTGGGCGCGACCCACGTTCGAGGTCAACGGCATCCTCTCAGGCTTCACGGGCGAAGGCGCGAAGACCGTCATTCCGGCCGTCGCGATGGCCAAGGTCAGCATGCGCCTCGTGCCGGACCAGCATCCGGATCAGATCGCGAAGCTCTTCGAGGACTACATGCGCAAGGTAGCGCCGAAGACGGTGGAGGTGAAGGTCACGCGCATGCACGGCGGCAAGCCGTGGATCACGGAATACGACAACCCGTTCGTGCAGGCGGCCGGCCGCGCCATCGAGCAGGGCTTCGGCCGCGCGCCGGTGTTCTGCCGCGAAGGCGGGTCGATTCCGGTCGTCTCGACGTTCCAGGAAGAGCTCAGCGCGCCCGCCGTGCTGTTCGGCGTCGGGCTGCCGGACGAGAACGCCCATGCGCCCAACGAGCGCCTCGACCTCGGCAACTTCCACAACGGCATCGTCGCCTCGGCGATCCTGTACGAGGAGATCGCGAAGACCAGGTAGGCATCTGTGAATTGGTTATTGGCCAATGGCTATTGGCCATTGCATTGACCATTGGACCATTGACCACTGCAACGCGGCGCTCGCGATTCAGCCGCTATCGTCGCGACGTCGATCCTCGCCACCCGGCGTACCCGGTCTCACCCCTGGTGTCCCCTCACCGCGTGCGGTTTGTACGGCGCCTCGAGCGCCGCGATGTCGTCCGTCGTCAGTCGCAGGTCCACCGCGCGTAACGCCGCCTCGAGGTGCTCCAGCTTCGTCGCGCCCACAATAGGCGCCGACACGCCGGGCCGGCTGAGCAGCCACGCGAGCGCGACCTCCGCCATGCCCACGCCGCGGGCGTGCGCCACCTGTTCGACCGCGTCGACGACGTCCCAGTCGGACGACTGGTCATAGAGCTTGGGCGAGTAGTCGTCGGAAGCCGAGCGCGCCGTGCGTTCGTTGCGCACGCGTCCGTCAGCGGGTCGTGGCCGCGTCAGCGTGCCGCGTGCGAGCGGGCTCCACGGCATCAGGCCCACGCCTGCCTCGAGGCAGAGCGGAATCATCTCGCGCTCCTCTTCGCGATAGAGCAGGTTGTAGTGGTTCTGCATCGACACGAACCGCGCCCAGCCGCGGCGCTCCGAGAGTGAGAGCGCCTGCGCCATCCGCCACGCCGGGCCCGAGCTCGCGCCGAGGTACCGCACCTTGCCCGCGCGCACGAGGTCGTGAAGCGCTTCGAGCGTCTCCTCCATCGGCACGTCGGGATCGAAGCGATGAATCTGGTAGAGATCGATCGCGTCGACGCCGAGTCGCGTGAGGCTCGCCTCGCACGCCTGCACGATGTGCTTGCGCGACAGGCCGCCCATGTTGGGTCCCGGCGCCATCGGGAAATGGACTTTGGTCGCGATGACCATTTCGTCGCGCGCGATCAGGTCGCGGAGCAGACGGCCCGTGACCTCTTCGCTGACGCCCATGGAGTACATGTCCGCCGTATCGAAAAAGTTGATGCCGGCCTCGACGGCGCGCCGGAAAAACGGGCGGGCGGCGTGCTCATCCTGGACCCACGGCCGCCACGCCGGATCGCCGTAGCTCATGCATCCGAGCGCCAGTCTTGAAATTTTCAGTCCACTTCCGCCCAGTCGTCCGTACTCCATGCGCCTCCCGCCCCCGATCAGCTTACGAATTGCGCGCCGCCGAGACAAAGTCGAAATCCGGTCCGCCGCTGAAGTGACTTTAGCTGACAGAGACGCGCCGGGTCGGCGGGGAGTCGGCCGGTTTGCCCGGACCCCCGGAGACGCCCGGTTCAGGCCCCTCATTCGGGCCATCAGTTCTCTGGCATGGAACCTGCAGAAACAAGGTCAGTTCTGTCCATGTGGTACCGCTTTAAGCTCGTGTTTGCGCGCCTCGGGAGGGACCAGACGATCCTGGTTTCCCTGGTCATCGCCTACCTCGTCACGGGCAAGCTCGGCCTCATGCTCGCGTTCACGAATCCCGCGACCAGCCTCGTGTGGCCGCCGTCCGGCATCGCGCTCGCGGCGTACCTCGTGCTCGGGTATCGCGTGTGGCCGGCGATCCTGATCGCGTCCGGGTTGCTGTACGCCGCCGTCATCGGGCCGGAGTTGCCCGTGCTGTTCATGGCCGCGGGCAACACGGGCGAAGGCCTGCTCGCGGCGTACCTCATCAACCGCTACGCGGACGGCCGCCACGCGCTGCAGAATCCGAAAAGCACGGCGCGCTTCGCCGGCGTGACGCTCGTCACGTGCGCCACGGTCGGCGCGACCGTCGGCAGCCTGACCCTCGTCCTGTTCGGCCGCGCGACGGCGGCCGAGTTCGATGCGCTCTGGATGGAGTGGAGCATCGGGTCGTTCGGCGGCTGCCTGATCGCCACGCCGCTCGTCATGTTGCTCAGCCAGGGCTCGCTCGGCCGCTGGAAGACCTCCAAGATCCTCGAAGGGGTCGTGGTCTTTCTCGCGATCGGGTTCGTGGGCTCCGTCGTGTTCCTGCATCTCCCGAACATCTCGCCGGATCCGATCAACCTGCTCTGCGTGCCCGTGCTGCTCTGGGCGGCGTTCCGGCTGGGCCGGCTCGGCGCGACGCTCGGCGTCCTGACGCTGACCGGGATCGCGATCTACGGCACGCTGCACGGGATCGGTCCGTTCGTGCGCGGCGACGCGACCGATTCGCTGGCGATGGTCATGGGCTTCATGAGCCTGACCTCGGTGATGGCGCTCTCGCTGGCCGCGCTCTCGTCCGAGTACGACGTGGCCGAAGAGCAGTTGCGCGAGCTCGTCGTGACCGATCCGCTGACGGGCCTCCCGAACTACCGGCGCCTGGTCGAGGTGCTCGGCACCGAGATCGCGCGCTCCAACCGCAGCGACCGCCCGTTCGCCGTGCTCTTCTTCGACATGGACGGCCTCAAACGCATCAACGACGAGCTGGGGCATCTCATCGGCAGCCGCGCGCTGTGCCGGTTCGCCGACACGCTTCATGCCACCTGCCGCGTGACCGACATCGCCGCGCGCTACGGCGGCGATGAGTTCGTCGCCGTGCTCCCCGACACGGACGAAGAAGGCGCCCAGCTCGTGATCCGGCGCCTGACCGATCGCCTCGCCGAAGACAACGACAAACCGGAGCTCGCCGTGAGCGCCGGCGTGGCCATGTACCCCCGCGACGGCGGCACCCCGACGACGCTCCTCTCGGCGGCCGACCGCGCGCTGTACTCCGTGAAAGCGGAGAAGGCCCTCGCACGACGCCGGGGCGTCGTGCCTATTCGCGAATGGAGCAACGCCGGCTCCCGATAGGAGCCGGGTTCGACCGCCATGATCACACGACCGCATCGCCTTCGCGCCATTCAGGTCGCGACGTTCATCGCCTGCGTTAACCTCGGCACGCTGGCGTTGCTCGTGGGCGCCGGCGTCGGTGGCGCGAGCGCCTTCTGGCTCCCCGGCGGCCTCGCGCTCGCCGTCCTCGTGAGGTTTGATCGTCAGGCGTGGCCCGCGATCCCGCTCGCGGCGTTTGCGGCCTACTTCGTCGCGACCGGCGACTGGCTGCTGGCGATCGCGCTCGCGGTGGGCAACACGCTCGAGGCCATCCTGGGCGCGGCGCTCGTCGACCGCGTCGCGGGCGGCGCCGCCGCGTTCCGTACCGCCAGGACGGTGTTTCGATTCGTGGCCGTCGCGCTCGTGGTCGCCGGCATCACGGCGACGCTCGCCACGGCCGTCGGGATGCTCACGGGTTCAGCGTGGACCGGTTATGGATCGGTCTGGCTCACATGGTGGCTCGGCAACGTCGCCGGCCTCGCCGTGGGCACGCCGCTCGTGCTCATCGCGTCGACCACGCCGATCGCGATGCCGACGTGGCGCGACGCGCTGCGCATCCTCGAAGGCGCCGGCCTCTTCGTCGTCCTCATCGCGGTGGGCCTGATCGTGTTTGGCGGCGATCTGCCGTGGAACCTGCGGACCTACCCGCTGGACGTGCTCGCGATTCCGGTGCTGCTCTGGGCCGCGTTCCGCTTCAGCACCCGGGAGGTGGCGTGCGCCGCCGCCGTGATCGCGGGCATCGCCGTCTGGGGCACGCTGCAGGGATTCGGCCCCTTCTCGCGCCCGGACCGCACCGAGTCGATCATCATGCTGCAGGCGTTTGTCGCCGTGATGGGGTTCACCGCCGCCGCGCTCGGCGCGGTTGTCGCCGAGCACCGCCAGGCCGTGGCCTCGCTCGAACAGCTCGAGACGACCGACCCGCTCACGGGCCTCTCGAACTACCGGCGCCTGATCGAGATGCTGCGGCTGGAGCTCACGCGGTCGCGCCGGACAGGGCGGCCGATCGCGGTCCTGTTTCTCGACCTGAACGGCCTGCGCGCCATTAACGACAAGTACGGCCACCTCATGGGGAGCCGCGCGCTCGTCCGGATGGCCGAGACGATTCGGAAGACCTGCCGCTCGATGGACACGCCGGCGCGCTTCGGCGGCGACGAGTTCGCCATCATCCTGCCGGAGACGAACGAGGTGGGCGGCTACGCCCTGCTCGCGCGCCTCAGCCAGAAGCTGGCGGCCGACACCGAGCTGCCGCCGCTCAGCATGTGCGGCGGTCTCGCCGTGTTCCCGCGCGACGGCGACTCGCCGACCCTGCTGCTGCGCGCCGCCGACGAAGCGCTCTACCGGACGAAGGACGCTGAAGCAGCGGGGCGACGTCGAACGGCCGCGATTGAAGAACGGAAGACCGGCGCGGCGTCGTAACGGTCCGGGTTGGAGGGCGGGGCTTCAGCCCCGCCAGAATCCGCCGGGCCTGAAGGCCCGGCCTCCATTCACCGAACAGCGGGCTCCGCCAGCGCCACGGCGAGCAGGATGATCTGCTTCGTGCCGGCCCGCGCCGACGCAATCTCCGACCATTCCTGCAGCGTGTGTTGATCGCCTCCGCGCGCGCGGCCGACGGCAATCGACGGCAGGCCGCGGACGACCCCGGCGTTGGCGTCCGTCGATCCCGTCGCGACCGCGTCGCGGCCCGGTGGCAGGTTCGTGCCGAGATGGCGCAGTACGTCGAACGCGGTCTGCACGAGCGGGTGCGCGCGCCGATCGGCGAGCTCCTCGGGCCGGCCGCCCGCCTCCGACCGCTGGATGAACTCCCGCGCGAACCGCACCTGGTGCGCCGCGGCCGCGGCCTCGCACCTGGCGACGATCTGCGCGTCGAGCGACTTCAACAGCTCACGGTCTACCGTCCGGAGGTCGACGGTGAACGTCACCTCCTGCGGGATGGCGTTGACGACATTGCCGGCGGTCATCATGCCGCCGACGTTGTAGACGGCGTCGACGGGCGCGCCCGGGTCGGGCAGCGGAATCGTGTAGATGTTCGTGATGCACTCGGCGGCGGCGCGCGCGGGATTCGGCCGTCCGCGCGACGTGTTCGTGTGCGAGCCCTCGCCCGAGAACTTCATCGCCGACCAGTAGATGCCGAGCGCGCCGTAGTTCACGGGCCCCAGGCCGCCGTCGAGCGCGACGAGCATGTCGGCCGCTTTCGGGTTCTGGTCGAGCCAGTAGTACATTCCCTTGAGGCCCAATTCCTCCTGCGCCGTGAAGAGCAGGATGATGTCGCCGCGCGTGCGGACCTTGGCGGCGTCGAGCGCGCGCGCGGCCTGGAGCAGGTTGGCGATCGACGCGCTGTTGTCGAACACGCCCGGCGCGTGCAGCGTGTCGTCGGGCTTGCGCGTGACCTTGAGGTTCGTCTCCATCGGGTGAACGGTGTCGAGGTGCGCGGCGAAGACGACGGTTGGCCCGCCGCCCGTGCCCTTGCGGCGCGCCATCACGTTGCCGATGCCGTCGATCGTGACGGTCAGGCCCAGCTTCTCGAGCTCGGTCTTCACATACGCGGCGCGCTTTTCTTCCCTGGTCGACGGCGCCGGAATCTCCGTGACGGCGATCCATTCGGCCACCTGGCGCTCAAAGCGCTCGTCGACAAACGCCAGCGCCTGTTTCACGTCAGGGCGCTCCGCCAGCGCGGGCGTGAACTTGGTCGGATAGGGCGACTGGGTGACGGCGCCGGGCAGGCTGGAGCCCAGGACCACGGCGGCGACGGCGCAGACAAGCGAACGGACGAACAACATGGGCTGGGGGCTCCTGGACAGCCATTCTATCGGCTCGAACAAGATCGACGAACCTGGTGTCTAATCTCTCCTGATTCCCGGAGGCCCCATGACGCTACGCGCTGCCGTTCGCATCGGAGTGTGCTGCCTTTCGGCGTTCGCCATGCCGGTCGCCGCCTCGGCCCAGACGCCGCCCACCGAGCAGGATCTGCTCGCGCGGATGAGCCGGCAGCCGGCCGAGCTCGTGAACTACCTCGAGCTGACCCGGCTCTATGCCGCCGCCCAGCGCTACCCCGACGCGGAGGACATCCTGGTCCGCGCGGTCGCGGTCGTGCGCAGCCTCCGCCAGGCCAGTCAGACACCGGCTGGCGCGCCCGCCGCGGGACCGACGCCGGCCGAGCAGGACCTGGTCGCGCGCGTCGCCGCGTCGCCGAACGCGATCGGCAACTACCTCGACCTGGCGACGCACTACGCGGACGCGCGCCGCTACACCGAATCGGATCAGACGCTGATGAAGGCGCTCGCGCTCCTGCGCAACGCGCGCATGGGCCGCGCCGCCCCGGGCGCGGAGGCGCCGCTCCGCGTCGGCGGCGACATTTCAGAGCCTCGCAAGATATTCGACGCGAAGCCCGTGTATCCCGCCGAGGCGCAAGCGGCCAAGGTCAGCGGCATCGTCATCCTGGAAGTGGTTATTGACGCCACCGGCGGCGTCCGCGACGCCAAGGTGCTGCGCTCGGTCCCGATGCTCGACCAGGCCGCGCTCGATTCGGTGAAACAGTGGCGGTTCACGCCGACACTGCTCAACGGGGCGCCCGTCGAAGTCATCATGACGGTGACTGTCAACTTTACGATCGGGAACTGACGCAATCGGCTCTGAACCTGCCCTTGTCCCTTGACTCTCTCGACCAAGCCTTCAACCGAAGGTCCTGGCATGGCACCAATCTGCGCGGTTCCCTGCGCGGCGTCTCCGCGAAACAGGCAGCCTGGCGGCCGGCGCCGGGTCGGCACAACATCTGGGAACTCGTGGTCCACTGCGCGTACTGGAAGTACGCGGTCCGGCGGCGGCTCACCGGCGAGAAGCGCGGGTCTTTCGAGCTGAAGGGATCCAATTTCTTCACGCGCCCTGGAAAAGACCGCGGCGAGAGCGCATGGAAGGCGGACATCGCGCTGCTCGAGCGCACGCATCGCCAACTGCGCGCGGCGATCGCGGCCCTTCCGGCGTCAACGCGGTCAGGCAAGCGAAGTGGTGGCGCGACGAAGGCGTGGCTCGTCGCCGGCATCGCCGCGCATGACCTGTATCACGCGGGGCAGATTCAGTTAGTCAAGCGCTTGTCAAAAACATAGACACGGAGGTCACGGAGGCTCGGAGGGCACGGAGTCCTCCGCGTTCTCCGTGTTGAGCTCTTTCGACTAGCTCACTATCGCGATGCAGTCAATTTCGACACGGGCTCCCAACGCAAGCCCGTTCGCTCCCCACGCCGCCCGCGCCGGCTTCTTCCCGGGAAAGTACGTCGCGTAGATCTCGTTCAGCTTCGGCCACTCGCGCATGTCGGCGAGCATGACCGAGCATTTGACGACGCGGTCGAACGAGGACCCGCCGCGTTCGAGAATCGCCTTGATGTTCTCCATCGTCTGGCGCGCTTCCGCCTCGATGCCGCCCGCGACCAGCACCGGCGCGCCGTTCTCGACGCGCGTGCCGATCTGACCTGACAGGTACAGCATGTTCCCGGCCTTGACGGCCGACGAGAACGGGTACGGCCACGGGTCGACCATGGTGATGTGCTCGAGGGCGGGACGTGGCGGCGCCGTATCGCCCGACTGCGGCGCCTCAACGGTGCACGCGGCCGCCAGCACGCAACCCGCCACGATACTCAGACGTCGCATAGGCACCTCTGTCGTTGCTACGATACCGCCAGTGTGAGCCGCCATCTACCTTCCGTGGATATTGCCGGGCGCCAGCTCGCCGAGGCCGGCCGGCGCTTCTACGGCCGGGGCTGGGTGCTGGGCACGAGCGGCAATTTCAGCGCGGTCGTGTCCCGGCGCCCGCTCAGGTTGGCCATCACGCCGAGCGCCGCCCATAAAGGCACGCTGTCGGGTCAGGAATTGCTGGTGATCGACCAGCGGGGCCGGGCACTGGGGGCGGCCCGGGCGAAGCCGTCCGCCGAGGCCTTGTTACACCTCGAGATCGTCGCGGCGCGCGGCGCCGGCGCCGTCTTGCACACCCACTCGATTTGGAGCACGATCCTCTCAGATCTGCACGCGCACGACGCCGGTCTGGCCATCACCGGGTACGAGATGCTGAAGGGCCTCGACGGGGTCCGGACGCACGAGCACCTCGAGTGGATTCCGATCGTGGGGAACGATCAGAACATGACGCGGCTGGCGGGCGTGGTGCGGACGGCGCTCGGGCACCACCCGCGGGCGCACGCGTTTCTGCTCCATCGCCACGGCCTGTACACCTGGGGCCGGACGATCGCGGACGCCGAGCGCCACGTCGAGATTCTGGAGTTTCTGCTGGAGACGGCAGGCAGGAGGTCATCATGGCCATCGTAAGAGTTCCCGAAGAACAGCGCTCGATTCACGACGCCGGCGAGATCATCGCCTTTCTCTCCGCGCGCGGCATCGACTACGAGCAGGCCGTGCCGGATGTCCCGCTCGCGGCCGACGTGCCCGCCGACGTCGTCCTCAACGCCTACAAGACGAAGATCGACGAGCTCAATGCGCGCGGCGGTTACGTGACCGCCGACGTCATCGACGTGTTTCCCCACACGCCGAACCTCGACGCGATGCTTAACAAGTTCAACGCCGAGCACTGGCACGACGAGGATGAAGTCCGCTTCATCGTCGAGGGCCGGGGCCTGTTTCATATCCACCCGCCGACGGGTCCGGTCTTCGTGATCGAGGTCGAGGCGGGCGACTTGATCCGCGTGCCTCAAGGGACCCACCACTGGTTCGACCTCTGCGTGGACCGCCGGATTCGCGCGATCAGGCTGTTCAAGGATCCTGCCGGTTGGGCGCCGCACTACACCGCAAGCGGCGTCGACAAGGGCTTTCAGCCCGTGTGCTTCGGACCCGCGTACTTTCCGCCGCCGCGGTCCGTCGCCGGCGTGTGACCATTCGCCTGGGCGAGCGCGGCATCCGCGCCGTGCTGCTCGACATCGAAGGCACCACCACTCCCATCGCATTCGTGCACGAGGTGCTGTTCGCATTTGCGCGGACGCACCTCCGCGCCTACCTCGACGCTCATGCGGACGGCGCCGACGTGGCCGACGTGCGGCGCCGGCTGGCCGCCGAGCATGCCGCCGATGTCGCGCGCGGCGAGACGCCGCCGCCCTGGTCCGTCGCCGCCGTCGAGGACGCCGTCCGTTCGATCGCCGACTACGCCGCCTGGCTGATGGACCGCGACAGAAAATCGCCTGGCCTGAAGCTGTTGCAGGGACAAGTCTGGGAGGCGGGCTACCGCGCGGGCCACTTGCGCGGCGACGTCTACGACGATGTGCCGGGCGCGATGCGGCGGTGGCGAGAGGCCGGCATGGTCGTCGCCGTGTACTCGTCGGGCAGCGTGCTCGCGCAGCGGCGGCTCTTCGAGTCGACGCCGCACGGCGACCTGATGCCGCTCGTCGACAGGTTGTTCGACACGGCCGTCGGCGCCAAGATCGAGTCCGGGAGCTACGAGTCGATCGCCCAGGCACTTGGGCTCGGGCCACGTGAGATCCTCTTCGTGTCGGACGTGACGGCCGAGCTTGTCGCCGCGCGGAACGCCGGAATGGCCGTCGTCCTAAGCGTGCGGCAGGGCAACCCACTCCAGCCGGGCGCGGGCGAGTTCGAGGTCGTCCGCACGTTCGAGGAAATCGGATAGTCTTTCTCAAAATGCATCGGATTTGTTTGGCCCTGCTGGGGATCGCGATAGTCGGGTGCGGCGTGCTCGCAGCGCAGGCAGGCCCCTCGACGCCGCTCGGGGCAGGCCGTTCGTCCGCGCCGGAGCGCTTCACGGTCCAGGCCGACGGCCATCCCATGGCGGTGTGGGCGCGGCGGCCGGCAGCGCCGAAGGGCGCCGTCCTGCTCGTGCACGGGAGAACGTGGAGCAGCCGGCCTGACTTCGACTTGCAGGTGCCTGGCCTGCAGCGGTCCGTGATGGCGTCGCTCGCGGCGCAGGGGTTGGCGGCCTACGCGGTCGATTTGCGCGGCTACGGCGAGACGCCGCGCGACCCGACAGGCTGGATGACGCCGAAGCGCGCCGCCGCGGATCTCGTGACCGTGCTCGGCTGGATTGCGGACCGGCATCCGACGCTGCCGAAGCCGGCGCTCGTCGGCTGGTCGAGGGGCGCGGGCCTCGCGGGCATGGCGGCCGTCGCCGCGCCGGCGCGCCTGTCGGCGCTCGTGCTCTTCGGCTTCGCGTTCGATCCGGACCTGCAGTTCGCCGATCTCCCCGCGCCCGAAAAGCCCGCGATGGAGAAGAACACGGCTGAGGCGGCCGCGAGCGACTTCATTTCGCCCAGGGTCACGCCGCCCATCGTCATCACGGCGTTCGTCGAGCAGGCGCTCAAAGCGGACCCCGTGCTCGCCGATCTCAAGAACGACGGCGAGTTCAACGCGTTCAAGCCCGCGAAGCTCACGACCCCGACGCTCGTGCTCTACGGCGACCGCGATCCTGGTGTGCTGCACGAGGACGCCGGCAAGTTCTTCGCGCGTATCGCCGCCACGGACCGGCAGATGGTCGTGCTGCCCGGCGCCGACCACGCCGCCCAACTCGAGGACACCCATGACGCCTGGATTGCCGCAATCGTCAGCTTCCTCACCCGCCCGCCCGTCCGTCGCTAAGAGCGTCTTCGCCGTCCTCGGCCTGGCGCTCGCGTTTTCATCGGGTTCCTTCGCGGCGCTGGACGTCGCGCAGGAAACACCCGGGACGTTCTCCATCCTCGGATTCGATCCCGAGACGGGCGAGATCGGCGCGGCGGTGCAATCGCGCGTGTTCGCGGTTGGCAACGGCGTCCTGTGGGCCGAAGCCGGCGTCGGCGCCGTCGCGACCCAGGCCATCGTCGACGTGAGCTACGGCCCGCAGGGCCTCGCGCTCCTGCGCCTGGGCTACTCGCCCGCGACGATCATCAAGACGATCCTCGAGGCTGACCTGGATCCCGGGTACCGCGGCCAGCGGTGGCAGAAAGCCGGCCGGCAGTTCGCGGTGATGAACGCGAAGGGCGAATTCGCGGCGCACACGGGCCCCGAGGCCACGCCCTGGGCCGGCGACAAGCAGGGCAAGTTCTGCACGGCGCAGGGCAACATCCTCGCCGGACCCGACGTCGTCGCGAGAATGGTGGAGGCGTTCGAGACGTCAGAGAAGGACGCGAAGGGGCAGAAGAATCACATTTCCCGGCGCCTGGTCGCCGCGCTCGAGGCGGGCCAGGCCGCCGGAGGCGACAAGCGCGGCCAGCAGTCCGCCGCGCTCCTGATCGTGAAGAAGGACGCCGGCGTGTGGCTGCACAACGACGTCGTGCTGCGGTTGCAGGTGGACGACAACCCGCAGCCGATCGCCGAGCTTCGACGGCTGGTGGAGATGTCGCCGCCAAACCGCGGGCGGGGGCGGGGCGGGGCATGACAATCAGGCTCTGACATCGGTGTATCGTTAACTGTCTTCTCGTCTTGTCCGCTCGCGCGTGTGCGCCTTCGGACAGCTGGTTGTGAACGATCGTTCAGCATGGAGGGATTGCATGTATCGACGTAGCGGATGGATCGGACTTGTTCTCGCAGCAGTTCTCGTCGCGTTCGCCGTGCCGGCAGCCGCGCAGGTCACGCCTGCGAAGGCCGTTGGGCCCCTGGTGTGGACGCCGTCGGCCGTCTCGCAAGCGGCCGGCAAGGGCGACTTGGCCCTGCTGGCCGATTTCCAGATGATGCACTACAGCGAAGAGTCGTCCAAACTTGGCTTCGGCTTCGGCGCGAAAATCCCCTGGTGCCCGACCGCGTCCATCATCGCGGCGCTCAACTTCAACCGGTTCGGGTATGAAGGAGGCGGCACGACGATGACGTCGTTCCTGGGTGGCGCCGAGTATCGGATTGCCTCCGAGTCGAAGGTCAAGCCGTTCGTCCAGGGGCTCGTCGGGGTTGATCACTGGGCCGGGGCCAACGCCTTCGTGATCGAGCCGGGCGGCGGCATCGAGTACGCGCTGAATGAGACGTTCAATCTCCGCGTCACGGCCGGTCTCCACATCGGCTTCTGGGACGGCGACGCGTCGACCGGCTTCCGCGCCGGCTTCGGCATCTCGATGCCCATCAAGAAGTAGGGACTGGCATCGGCAATCGGTAATCGTCGATCGGCAATCGATAGATCGACAATCGTCGAACGACAATCGGGGCGGGGG
>JANOGJ010000685.1:0-2313 GCA_031405995.1 Acidobacteriota bacterium | reverse complement strand
GCGAACACCGGGCACAGCTCGGACGTGTCTTGCGGACACTCCGCCGCGGAAAACGACCCGTAGCCGTACCCGTGCACGAACTCCTGGTGCCCGGCATACAGGTCGAGGAGCTGTCTATGCGTGCTGTCGCGGCCGTACCGGCCGTAATGGAGCGCGCGAACCGCAAGCGTCAGCGGCCGTTTCGGCATGAAGTACCGCCGGCCGTCCACCAGCAGGCTCGTGTACTGGAGCGTGCCCAGCGTACGCCCCAGCTCGACCCGACCCCGCGATCCGAACACCGGACTCGTCGCGCCGAAAAATGACGTGTCGCGCACGAGCGCGACGTTGCTCTCGGCCAGGCGCATGCGCGGTGAGGTCTGCTTCTCGACCGGCAGCCGCTCGAGGAGCTCCTGCGTCTCGGCTGAATAGACACGCGTGCGTGACTCGCTTGAGAACGAGAGCCACCGCACGCCGCCGGCCAACTCCACACGCGTGGCCGCGCTGAACGGAAAGGCGGTCACGGCGAATGCGCCGCTGCTCGTCTGGCGGCGGATACGCTCGGTCAGGAAGATCTCAGAGGTCGCCAAATCCTGCCCGAGCGTCATGTCGAGAACGCGGTACGGCAGCTGCTCGACCGCCGCCGCCCAGTTCCACCGGTGGCGCCGGTTGAGGTACACCGCCTGGCCGCCCAGGTCCGCGAACGACCCGCCCGCCTGCGCGACGAGCCCGAGCATCCGATCGCCGAGCATGTCGCTGAAGTACGCCGACACGCTGCCGCCGACGAAACCGCCGAACTCGCTGATGCCGGCGCTGATCGTCGGCTGACCGATGCCGTCGAGCGTGAGAGCATGCGAGTACGGCACCGCGTCGATCCGCGCGCCGAGCGCCGGGAGGCCGCGGCGGGCGTCTCCAATCAGCCGCTGCACGTCGCCGACCGCCGTGGCCCGGCCCGGCAGCAGCGCGGCCTGCGCGTTCGCCGCCGGCGCGACGTGCGCGACGACCTGCTCCGGATCCAGCACGTAGAGCGTGTGCCCGTCGTCTTCGAACACGCTGTACGCGAGCCGGCCCGTCGCGGGCGACGCCGTGAGCGCTGGACTGCCCGCCGTAATGCCCGCCACGCCGGTCAGGACGGACGTCAGCCGCACGATCGGCCCGCCGTCGATCGGCATGCGGTAGACGTTCGTGATGCCGTCCGGGTCGCCGAGGAATGTGATGAAGCGGCCGTCGGCCGACACCTGCGGGCTCAGATGCTTGCCGCTCCGGAAACCCGGAATCGGCCGGACCGCGCGCGACGCCAGATCCAGGGTCGCCAGCCGCGACTTGCCGGGCTCGAGCGACTCCAGGCTCGTGCTGAACCGCTCGGTCACGAAGACGATCGCGCGTCCGTCGGGCGTGAACACCGGCTCGAGATCGGCAAACGGGTCGTTCGTCAGCCGGTCGAGCTGGCCGGACTCGAGCGACAGCAGGTACAGATCGATCAGCCCGCCTGCGTTGCCGGCGACGACGATGGACCGGCCGTCGGGTGAGAACGCGGGGTTCAGCGCGTCGTCCAACCCGGGCAGGGCCCACTCGCGCTGGACGCGTCCGGATGCCGGATCGAGGCACGCGACGACGGGACGTCCGCCACGCATGGCGGCAATCGCGAGCGTCTTGCCGTCCGGGCTCCAGGCGCCGGCGGAATTGAGGAACTCGAGGCTGTCGAAGTGCGGGTCGGTCGCCGATTGCGACAGGCGTCGCTTGATGCGCCCCGTCTCCGCGTCGGCGAGGAACAACTCGACCGAGAACCGGTCGCGTTCGGAGAAGAACGCGATCTCGCGGCCGTCGGGGCTCAGCCGTGGTCCGATGTTGAATCGCCCCCCGCCCGTCTTGCGATCGATCAGCCGCCGCGCCTGGCTCACGACCGGCGAGGCATCGGCGACGACGGCGTTCGTCGCCTCGCGGATGGCCTGATGCCACGCGGCGGTCAGCGCGTCGGGCTCGCTACCGAGCTGGCGGGAGAGGCCGGCCAGGTCGAAGCGCGGATTGGCCGCGGATCGGATGAGCGACGCCACGGCCCGATCGCCGTACTTCGCGCCGACGAACGCCCAGAACGCGTGGCCCCAGCGATACGGAAAATACTCCGGGTTGTCGAGGTCGCGGATGTGCGGCAGCTTCTCGCGCAGCGCCGCATCGCGCAGCCACATGGCCGTCTGCCCGTCCACCGCGCCGAGCGTCAGGTACTCGGCCATGCCTTCGACGAACCACAGCGGATACTGCAGGATGTCGGGCATGCTTGCGGTCGATTCCCGCGCCCGGCCGCAGCACCGCGAACGAGCGCATTGCCACCTCGCCGCC
>JANOGJ010000473.1:0-2928 GCA_031405995.1 Acidobacteriota bacterium | reverse complement strand
CTGGGCGTGGTGAGCAAGGCGCGGCCGAGCGCGACGCGCTGCTGCTCGCCGCCCGATAGACGCGATGAGCGGCGCTGGAGCAACGCGCCCAGATTCAGCAACTCGATCACTTCATCCGGCGAGATGCCCTCTGCAGACGCTCTCGTGAACCATCGGCCGTACAGAAGATTCTGCCGGACGGTCAGATGAGGAAAAAGCCGAGGATCCTGGAACAGATACCCGACGCGCCGCTGGTGCGGAGGCAGCCACGTGCCCGTGCCGGTATCGGCGAGCACGACATCACCCAGGCGCACAACGGCACGCGTCGCTCGCGTCAGGCCTGCCACAACATTGAGGACGGTCGTCTTTCCCGACCCTGACGGCCCGACGAGCGCGGTAAGACCAGGACCGAGCTCGACGCGGACGTCGAGCTGGAACGCGCCGATGCCGTGGCCGATGTCGATGACGAGGCTCACGATCGCCTCCGCTGGACGGATCGGCTCAGCAGTTCCGACGCGACGAGCGCCAGAACCGAGATGCCGATCGACAGCCACGCCAGGCGCATCGCGGCGACCTCGCCGCCCGGACGCTCAATCTGCGTGTAGATAGCCAGGGCGAGCGTCTGCGTCTCGCCGGGGATATTGGAGACGAACGTGATCGTCGCGCCGAATTCGCCAAGCGCCTTGGCGAATCCAATAAGGAGGCCGGCGAGAAGCCCGGGCAGGGCCAGCGGCAGGGTGATCGTCAGAAACACCCACCACGGACTCGCGCCGAGCGTCGACGCGGCCTCTTCGACCTGGCGATCCACGCTCTCGATGCCGAGGCGGACGGCGCGAACGACGAGTGGAAAGGCCATGACTCCGGCAGCCAGCGCGGCGCCGGTCCAGCGAAACGAGAACTGGAAGCCGAGGTACTGCTCGAGCCAGGCGCCGACCGGCCCGCGTCGGCCGAACACGCGGAGCAACAGGTAACCGGTCACGACCGGCGGCACGACGAGCGGCAGGTGCACGGCGACGTTGAGCGCGGTGCGGCCCCAGAAGCGCCCGCGCGCCAGCAGCCACGCGACACCCACGGCGGGAACCGCGAAAGCGATCGTCGCGACGCCGGCGACCTTCAGGCTCAGCCAGACGATTGCCAGCTCGGCGGCGGTCCAGTCGGTCACGTCAGTCCTGTCGCGGCCTGGTGAAGCCCTGCTTCGCAAACACGGCGCGCGCCGCGTCGGTCTTCAGGAACTCGAGCACCTTCGTCGCGGCCGGCGACGCAGCGGTGGTCAACGCCGCCGGATAAATGATCGGCGGATGTGTCGTCTCTGGAAACGTGTCGACGATCACGACGCCGGCATCGGCGACAGCGTCGGTGTAGTAGACGATGCCGAGGGGCGCTTCGCCGCGCGAGACGAGCAACAGCGCGGCGCGTACGTTCTCCGCGGCGGCGATCCTGGTCGCGACCGCGTCCCACACGCCCAGACTCGTCAACGCCGCGCGCGCGTACTTGCCTGCGGGCACGGCGGCCGGGTCAGCCAGCGCCAGCCGGTTTCGGCCCAGCGCCGCGGCCAGTGGAAACCCGGGAGCGATCTTCAACGTGGACGGCTGGGCGCGAGGCGCGATCAGCACCAGCCGATTGCCCAGCAGATTCACGCGCGATTCGGTACGAATCAGCCGACGCCCGGCCAGGTAGTCCATCCATTCGAGGTCGGCCGAGATGAAGATCTGCGACGGCGCGCCACTTTCAATCTGCCGCGCGAGCGCGGAGCTGGCGGCATACGACACGCGCATCCGGACGCCCGTGGCGCGCTGGACTGGCTCCACAAGTTCGTCCAAGGCTGTCTGCAGCGACGCCGCCGCAAACACCAGCACGTCATCCGCCGGCGTGACTGATTGCGCGGCTGTCGTGGCGGTGAAGCCGGCGAGCAGAATAACAAAAATCGACTTAAAACGACTCATGGAACGGTCATTATCGTATATAACCGAGGCCTCATGAGTCGAGAGCGGCGGTGAATATGGGCCTGATTACTGTGCGAGCGGCGGCGGCGAGGCTGGGCGTCGGATACTCGACGGTCAAACTGTGGATCCATCAGGGCCGCGTCCGCACGACGCGGACACCGGGTGGCCACCATCGGATTGCCGAGGCGGAAATCGATCGTCTGCTCGCTGGGCGCGGGCCCGCCAAGCCGCGCCGTGCCAGCGAATCCGCGCGCGCGATTGAGGGCCTGAGCGCCCGCAATCAGCTGGCCGGCTTCGTCGAAGAGGTCCGGATCGATGGGCTGCTGGGGCAGGTGCGGCTGCGAATCGGCGACCAGATGTTGACCGCTGTGATCACCGCCGACGCCATTCGCGCCCTGAAACTGCGCCGAGGCGATGACGCGCTGGCGATCGTCAAGTCGACCGAAGTGATGATTGCGAAGCGGCCTACCGGGGCGGCTGAAACGCCCAGACGATCAACTCCGCGACGCCGCGCTGGATGAACCCTCGGTGAGTCCGCACCACCCCCACAATCCCGTTGGCCGGGTTCGTGAGACGGGCGACCAATGTCAGTCCCTTTTCATCGACGCGATACGCCGCCACCCTCACCGGCGGCGGGATGCCATCCTCCCAGGACGCGAGGAGCAGGCGCGAGCCGGCATCGAACGCGATGGACACGGGTTTCGGCGCGATGATGCGTCCGACGACGGTGGCGGTCTTGACGTCGATGGCGCTGACGTAGCGGTCGTAGGCCGCGAAGAGGTACTGGCCCTCGGGATCGGCGTCGAGGTAGGCCGGCAGCCTGAACGCGCCGGTCACCGGCCACGGCGCGAGTCGATGGGTGTCCGCGTCGATGACGTACAGCGACGTCTTCGGGGAGACGTTGATGTAGACGCGGCCGGGCGCCGCCTCGAGGCTCGAGGCAAACCAGCCGGGCAGGTCGATCCGCATGCGCTCGCCCGACGCGGCCTGGAACACGGTCAGCCAC
>JANOGJ010000683.1:0-10578 GCA_031405995.1 Acidobacteriota bacterium | reverse complement strand
GATCTCGGGCGCACCGGGCTTCGAGGGCGTGCATCACGGCAGGATCGACTTTGCCGCGCTCGATCGCAAGGGCGGCCAGACCCGAATCCGCGTGGGAGCCACCGTCGTCCGCGTGGAACACGCGCAATCGGCGGCCGACGGCGAGCACGTCGTCGTGGCCTATGAGCAGAACGGCAAGCCGTTTCGAATGAAGGCGCGCGCGGTCGTGATGGCGTCCGGCGGCGGGATGTCGCGCAGCGTCCTCGCGGACATGCCGGCGGACATGAAGCAGGCGTACGCGTCGTTTCAGCACGCGCCGGCGCTTGTCGTGAACGTGGCGCTCACCAACTGGCGGTTTCTCCACAAGCTCGGCGCGCCCTGCGCGCGCTGGTTCGACGATGAGTTCGGGTTCTCGTGCAACATCCGTCGTTCCATGACCGCCGGGGCGGCTCTGGCGCCGATGCGTCCGGAGGACCCGACGGTACTGACGTTCTACATGGGCCTCTGCACGCCCGGCGCGCCGATGGCGGCACAGCTCGCTGGCGGCCGGAAGCGCTTGATGGAAACCAGCTACGCCGACTACGAGCGCCTGATCAGACGCCGGATGACACGCCTGTTCGGCGGCGCCGGGTTCGACGCGCGCCGCGACCTCGCCGGCATCATTCTCAATCGCTGGGGCCACGCACGGCTGGCGCAACCGCCGGGCTTCTACTACGGCAGCAATGGCCAGCCATCGGCGCGCGAGATCGTGGCGAGAGGCTACGGCCGGATTGCGACCGGCCACTCGGAACTCGGCGGCCACCAGAGCGCCACCGGCGCGATGACGCAAGGCCAGCGCGCCGCGGCGCAGGCCATGAAAGCTGGCACGTAGGATTCGCGGCCGTCAGGGCCCGTCTGCCTTCCGTCCCGGGACGATGACCGTGAAGCCCTCTTTCAAGGCCGCTGCTTCGATCCGCTCATCGAGGGTGACAATCGCCAACGATGCCGGCCGCTGCTCGGAGGCGAGCGTCGCCGAGGCGAGCTGAATCGCATCGGCCGCCCGAAGCAGGTGCGCTCTCAGGAGCCGGCGCGCGATGTCGCGCAGGTCGGCGGTCGGCTCGACTTCGGTCCACCCACGCCCGAGGTCGTCGAGGCGCGCAAACGCCGCGGTGGTTTGCTCCGTCGTGAGGAGGCGGTCACGCTCGGCGCGCGCCAACGCGGACGCGCATTCCACCGCCGTGGTCCACGCGACGGTGAGCACCGGGTCGGCCCGATAGAGGGCCGTGGTTGCGGGAGTGGATTCCTCCGCGACCAGGAGGGGGACGAGCGCCGAGGTGTCCCAGAATCTCACCAGCCGGAGTCCCGATCCGCGCGGACCGACTGACTGAGGGCGACGGGTCGGGCGGGGCGCGGTGGCGCGGTCAGAATCAGCCGGCTCAGGGCAGGCCGCCCGTGCGGGAGCCGAACCCGACCCTGTCGCGCCAGCCGAGCCAACCGCCCCAGATCGTCACCGGCCAGCTGGCCGGCCACCGGCACCAGTTGCGCGACGGGGATGCCGCGGTCCTCGATGACCACTGTTTCGCCGTGGCGGACGCGGTCGAGGAGGGCGCTCAACCCGTTCTTGGCTTGCGTGATGCTGGCTCGTTTCATCAAGCTATAATAGCTCGATTAACAAGTTCCTTCAAGCTCTGGCCAACCTACCCGGCCAGCGCCAGCACGTCCGCGCTCGCGTCGCCGCCGGCGGCACTGGCAACCACCCGGCGTCCTGGCTCCGCGGACTCACGCGCGAGGTAGCCGAGCGCGACGACGCGTCCGAGACGCGGTGACCAGGCCGCCGATGTGATCCGTCCCACGTCGTGACCGTCAATACTGAGCACCGTCCCCGCGGCCGGCGCGGCTTCGACGTCCGGATCGAACGTCAGCTTCACGAGCCGCTTTGCCACGCGTCCACCGCCCCGATGTAGAACGCGCACGATCACTTCCTGCCCAACGTAGCAGCCCTTGGTAAGGCTGATCGCGCGCTCGAGCAGGCCGGCCTCGAGCGGAATCGTCTGTCCGTCCATGTCCTGACCGAACGCCGGCCGCCCCGCTTCGATCCGCAAGACCTCAGCCATGGCGTCTGAGACCGGTTCTATGCCCACGGCGGCGAGCTTCGCGAGGATGACATCGCGGTCGGCAGCCGGCATGAGGACATCGAAGACCGGGCCGTCGCCCTCGTCGGTCCTCGCGATGAACGCGGATCCCGCGTCGACGACGCCGAGCACCGGCAAGGCGTCGAGCCGCGCGGCGTCGACGTCGAGCGCGCGCGTGAGCAGCGCGGCCGCTCGGGCGCCCATGACGCCGACGTGGGCAATCGCGGCGGAGACGTTCGACACCGCCACATCCTCCGCGAAGATCAACCCGTCGAACCTCGCGACCAGGTCGCCGGTCACACCAACCGGCACGTCCGCGATCAGGCCATCACCGCGCTCGTAGAGTCGAAGGTCAGTGATGAGACGGCCCTGCGGTGTCAGGTACACGGCGTACGCCCCGCGCTCCGGGCCCACCACCGCGAGGTCATTCGTGACGAGCGCCTGGAGGAACGGGACTCGGTCCTTGCCCGTAAATCGCAGCCGCCCGCGGCGGGCGCGTTCGATCCAGCCGGCTCCGGACTCGATGATGCGATACTGGGTGCGTATGTCAGTCACTCGCGGTCTCGTCCGCCATCTTAGTGCGGCTCTTCTGGGCCTCACAACGTTCGGGGCGGCGCAGGCGCACGCGCAACCCACGCCCGGCGACGGCACGTCACGGTTCATCGTCATGGTCCGGGGCGTGCGCATCGGGTCCGAGAGCGTGGACGTGACGCGGACCGCGACGAGCATGAAGATCTCGGCGGTCGGCCAGCTCGCCCCGCCGTTCGACCTCGTGACGTCGCGGTTCGAGATGACCTACAGCTCCGACGGCCACCCGCAGCAGTTGACGATCGAAGGTGTCCTGCGCGGCCAGGTCATCACGCTCGCCAGCAGCTTCGGCGTGACCACGGCGGTGAGCGACATCATGCAGGGGCCGCAGCGCGCCTCGAACACGATGCAGATCTCGCCGCGTACGATCGTGCTGCCCAACAACTTCTTTGCCGCGTACGAAGCGCTGGCGGCCCGACTCGCCACGACGCCGGTCGGCACGCGCCTGCCGATCTTCCTCGCGCCGGAGGGCGAAATCGGCGCGTCGGTCGACACGGTCACGCCCCGGCGCATCGTGAGTCCTTCCGGCGCGGCGGACTTGAAACAGTACGACCTCACCTTCAGCGCGCCCGGCGCGTTCGTCAAGGTGCAGGTGTGGGTCGATGCGAACGGCCGACTCGCGCGCGTGGTCCGGCCGTCCGCCTCCCTCGTCGTCGTCCGCGAGGACCTCGCGACCGTGATGGCGCGCGAGGAGACGGTGCGAAACCCGGGCGACGAGGACGTGTTCATCGGCGCGGCCGGCTTCACGCTGGGCGCGACGGTGACGAAGCCGGCCGCCGGCGCCGCCAAAATGCCGGCGGTCATCCTCGTCGGCGGTCCGGGCCGGCAGAATCGCGACGAGACGACGTACGGCGTGCCGAAGTTCGGCCAGGTGGCGGGCGAACTCGCCGCCGCCGGCTACCTCGTCGTGCGCTACGACAAGCGCGGCGTCGGCCAGACCGGCGGCCGGATCGAGAACGCGGGCCTCGCCGAGTACGCCGAGGACGTCATTGCGATCGTCGCCTGGCTGCGCAAGCGCAAGGACATCGACGCCGACCGGATCGCCGTGATCGCGCACGGCGAGGGCGCGGCCGTCGCGCTCACGGCCGCGGCGCGCGAGAAGCGCATCACCCGCGTGGCGCTCCTCGCCGCGCCGGGCACGAGCGGCCGCGAACTCACGCTGGAACAGCAGCGGCTGTCGCTCGCCCGGCTGAATGAGACCGACGCCGACCGGCAGGCGAAGATCGCGCTGCAGCAGCGCGTGATCGACGCCGTGATCACCGGCAAGGGCTGGGAGGCCGTGCCGCCGGACGTGCGACGGCAGGCCGATTCGGCTTACTTCAGGACGTGGCTGCTCTTCGACCCCGGCGCGATGATCAACAAGATCAAGCAGCCCATGCTGGTCGTCCACGGCGCGCTCGACCGCGAGATCCCGGTGGCGCACGCCGATCGACTCGACACGCTGGCCCGGGCTCGCAAGGGCGTGCCGCCGGCCCACTCGGCCAAAGTCATCGTGCCGGGGGTGAACCACCTGCTCGTGCCGGCCACGACGGGCGAGATCGACGAATACGACGCGCTCCCGGTGAAGACGGTGTCGCCGGCCCTCATGGCCGCGATCCTCCAGTGGCTGAAGGGCTGATGCCGGGCTGGATTCTGACAAGCGCCGGCGATCCGCCGACCGTCCTGCGGCTCTCGCCCGGCGAGGTCAAGACCGTGGGCCGCACCGCGCGCGCGAACTTCATGGTCGATGCCGCCCTCGTGTCGCGGCTCCACTGCAAGCTCATCGTGGACAACGGCGGCGACCTCGTCGTCGAGGACCTCGGCAGCACGAACGGCACCCAGGTGAACGGCCAGCGCGTGGACCGCGCCGCGCTCACGACCGGCGACACGCTCACCGTCGGGCGGCTGGAGTTCAAGATAGAAAAGGATTAGTCCGTCGCTCGTCGCCAATCGTCGTGTCCGGCCCGTGGCCGGAGTGGACGATGGTCTCGTCGGGAAACGCGAAGAGCACGGACCGAATCGAGTGAATCAGGGTCTCGAAGTCGCCGCCCGGCAGGTCGGTGCGGCCGATCGACCCGGCGAAGAGCGTGTCGCCGACGAACAACTCGCGCGCCGTTGCGCCCTCGCGGCCGATGGCGAGACACACGCCACCCGGGCAATGGCCCGGCGTCGGCAGCACGTCCACCTGGTACTCGCCGAATCGAATCACCTGGCCCGGCTCGTAGAACCGGTCCACCGGCGGCGGCTGCGCCACCTGAAGGCCGAACATCCTTCCCTGCTCCACCGCGGCCTTGTAGAGAAACTGGTCGTCGGCGTGCAGCCAGATGGGCACGTCGAACTCGGCTTTCGCCTGGGCAACGCCCGTCACGTGGTCCAGATGGGCGTGCGTGAGCAGGATGTGCGTGGGATTCAGGCGTTTGGCCCGGACGGCGCCGAGCAACTCCTCGACTTCGTCGCCCGGATCGATGAGAACCGCGTCGCGCGTCGTGTCACACCACACGACAAATCCGTTCTTCATGAACGGCGGGGCCGCGGCGGTCACGAAGCGCACGATGCAGCGTATCATTCGAGCATGGTCCTGGCCGTCGTCGACGATCTGCTGTTCAGCTCGAAGATCCGATCGGTCGGGTTGACGGTCGGCCGGACGGCGACGTTCGTGCGCGACCGGGCGTCGGTCCTCCCCGGCATTCGGACGCACAGACCGGACATCGTCATCTTTGACCTCGATCGCAAGGAGCTCGATCCGATCGGCGCGATCCGCGAGATTCGAATGCAGGAGGACATCAAGCGCGTGCGGATCATCGGGTTCGCCTCGCACGTCCACGCGGAACGTTTTGCTGAAGCGCGCGAGGCCGGTATCGACGTCGCCATGGCTCGATCCGCGTTCGTCATCGCGCTGCCGAAGATTCTCTCCGGCGACTGGGCGATCGAGAGTTAGAGGGCTGGTTGACGGCGCCTCGCGTGCCGCCGACGTTCGACGACGTCGTGGCGGCAGGCGGCCGGATCGCGACCGTCGCCCGCAAGACGCCGCTCGTGCGGTCGGCCTGGCTGTCGACGATCACCGGCGGCGAGGTCTGGCTGAAGCTCGAGACCGAGCAACTGACCGGCGCGTTCAAGATTCGCGGAGCGGCGAACGCGATCGCCCGGCTCAAGGCCGCGCAACCATCGATCACGACGGTGATGACCGCGTCGGCCGGCAACCACGGCCTGGCACTGGCGACGGCCGCAGGCCGGTTCGGCATACGCGTTCGCGTGCATCTCCCGAAGACGGCGCCCGAGGCCAAGCGACGGGCGCTCCAGGATCTCGGCGCCGACATCGTCGAGGCAGCGACCTACGACGAGGCCGAAACGCGGGCGCAGGCGGAGCGGCAGGCGGGCGCGGCGTTCGTGTCGGCCTACAGCGACCCCGACGTGATTGCCGGCGCGGGCACCGCGGCACTCGAGATGCTCGCCGAACGGCCGGACCTGGACACGTTCGTCGTCCCCGTCGGCGGCGGCGGCCTCATATCGGGAACGGCGCTTGTCGTGCGGGCTCGAACGCAGGGTGCGCTCGTCATCGGCACGGAAGCGGACGCGTCGCCAGTGTGGACGCACGCGCTTGCGGCCGGGCGGCCGGTGACGGTCGAGGTGCGAGAGACGCTCGCCGATGGACTCGCGGGCAACATGGAGCCGGACAGCATCACGTTCGAGCTCGTGCGCGATCTGGTGGACCGGGTGGTCGGCGTCGACGAGACCGCGATCGCGTCGGCGATGCGCGGTCTCATGATCAAGGAGCGCCGCGTCGCGGAAGGCGCGGCGGCCACGGCGGTCGCCGCGCTGCTTCAACCGTTCGACCGACTCGACCTGACCGGCCGGCGGATCGGCGTCATTCTGTCGGGGCGCAACGTCGACGCGGCCGTCCTCGACCGAATCAGTAGTGCGTGACGTGCAGCCGATGCGGTTGCACGAACGTGCGGCAGACGAACTGCACGTCGGTCGTCAGCGGAATCTCGGTTTCGCCGACGCTCTGCACCATGAAGCCGAGTTGCGCCAGGCTGTTGTTAATGGCGCCGAGCAGCACATCCTTCACGTCCACGCGGAAGGCATGGATGCCGGGTCCGGTGTCGCTGGTGGTGACGCGGCCACGCACGCCGGGGCCCGTGATGTTGAAGAGGTCGCCGAGCGGCGTGCCGGGCTGGGGAAAGGCGGCCATGACACCCGCGTGTCCGCCCGATCCGGGGAGCCCGCCGACCAGGTTCAGACCGGCCGTCACGGTCGCGCCGGGCCGGAGCGTGCTCAGATTGCCGACGCCGCCCGTGTAGCTGTTGCAGGTCCAGTTGAGGGGGTTGATCGACGGCTGCTCGATGACGCTGAATTCGAGCTCGGCCGTCAAAATGAGGCCGGCGAGCTGCGCGGGCGTCGGCGCCGCCTGAAGGAGCGTCGCGAGGTCGAACATCATCACCGACCGGTAGATCGTTCCCATCGCGCGCGAGCAGCCGGGTTTCTCGTTGCTCCACACCGCGTAACCCACCACATCGCTCCCGCCGGTGATATTCGCGCCGAGGCCCGCCCACCAGGCGGTGGGATCCTCATTGACCGGAGTGGCGGTCCCGTTGCACGCCGCCGTCGGCGCGCCTTCGGTGGAATTCTGAAGCGCGAAACGGCCGTACAACGAGCCGTGCCCCGCGCCCGTCCACCAGTCGATCGGTGTCGGCGGAGCCGAGCCGCCGCACGCACTGAGCAACAGAAACAATCCGATGACCGGTCCGTTCAACCGTCGATTCATGGGACCCTCCGATTTGCGACCGGGTGGATCCTACCCGATGTGCCCGCTCGTCCCATCCAGGATCCGCCGATTGCGATGGTCCCCAGCCGCCACACGTCCGGCGCGGCGTCGTCGGCCGGCGCCGCGCCTTCGAACACGAAGCGGACGTAGATCACAGAGCCCGCATACGCGCTGAGGTCGATCTCGAGCCGCATCCAGGTGTCGGAGGCCGCGACCCTGTGGACCGTGTCCCAGGTGAGGCCGCCATCGGCGCTGATCTGAATCATCGCGCGCGACCCGGTTGACTGGAGCCACGACTCGATCTGAAGGCGCGCGTTGGTCTCCGACCTGAGATCGATCGGGCCGCGTTCGAGCACGTGCACGCGCGCGTCCGACGCGACCGCCGCCCAAGTGAGGCCTGCGCCGGCGGGCGACGACCCGCCCGCGCCCGTGGCGGCGCCCGTCCGAGACGTCGCGGGTGCTTCCTTTGTTACCGCCTCCTTGGATGTTGCGGCGCCCTTCCTGGCGTTGGCCACGTTCAAGGGGCTGGCCGGTTCGATGCACTGCGTGCCGCCGATCGCGGCCGACGGCGTGCGCTGCATGGTGACGTTGTCGAGACGAGTCGATCGCACGAGGCCCACGGTCGCCGGATACACCGAGAACGTGGTGTTAGTCCACGCCTCCGTGGCGTAGCTGCGATACGTATAAGTCGACAACGCCTGTCCCGGCGGCAGCCAGAAGGTGCACGCCGACAGGTCCGAGAAGTCGGCGTCGTGCATGATCACCGTGACGCGCTGGCGCACGCCGCTGAAGTTGCCCAGCTGGAACGTGGCGGTGACGAGCTCGTTCACGGCCGCGGCCTGACTCGTCTGCTGCAGGATGACGCCCGAAGGCGCGCTCCCCAGCTTCGTGAACTCGAACACGCCGGCCGTAACGCCGCCGTCGATCTGCCCGAACAGGCTCCAGCCGGGCCCGACCGTGCCGGATCCGAAGTCGCCGTTGACCAGGAGCGTCGGGCTGGAGGCGCCGCCGGGCGGCGCGGGCGCGAGCGCGTCGTCACACAGCGTCTCGGTCGTCGACCCGCCGGGCGCGTATCGGACCGAGACGTTGTCGATCTGGTAGAACCCGCCGTTCGTGCCCGCCGACGCGGCGTAGAACGCGATCGTCAGGTTGAGCCACGCCTTTGTGGTGTGCGTCGTCATCCCGTACCGGGTGATCGGCGAGTTGGCCGGCAACCAGAACGTGCAGACCGACAAGTCGCTGAAATCGCTGTCGTGAAGGAGCACACTGACGCGCTTCCGGACGCTGCTGCTGTTGCCGAGGTCGAACTCGGCGACGAGCGGCACGTTCGCGCTGAGTGGGACTCCGGTCTGCTGGAAGGCGACCGCCTGATTGGTGGTGCCGGGAGGCGGCGGCACCCGATAGAAGTTCAGGACCTCGCCGGTCACGTTGTGCGGGATGTAGCTCATGTCGGGCGTGGCGAAGAACAGCCAGCCGCTGAGGCCCAGCGTGAAGTCGCCATTCTCGATCGTGTTGAAGTCCGACGCCGGCACGATCCACTCGAGCATCGAGCCCGACGCGCCGTACTGCCCGGTGGGGTAGTACCCGCGCACCCGGATCGTCAGGTCCGGATGGACAGGCAGGGTCACGCCCGAGACCCGCCAGCCGCCCACGAGGCGGGTGCCGGCCCCGGTGACGGAGCCAAGCGGCGTGTAGGTGACCCCGTTAGTCGATGAGGCAAACTCGGCGGACGCAATTTCGGGCATGGTGCCGTTACGCAGCCAGGTGACCGAGGTGCCGCCCTCGTCGACGGTCAGACTCTGAAGCGCCGGGTCGCTGTTCAGCAGTCGTCCGATGTAGCGACGCACGGTGGTGCCGGTGCCCGCGCCAAGGCCTTGGAAGGTGCCCACGGCCAACACGTTCCCGTCGAGCTGTACGGCCAGCCCCTGCACGTTCGACTGCGCGCCCGGATTGAAAGGATCGAGCGAGCCGTCGACGTTGAGGCGGCCGATGAAGTTGCGCGGCGTGGCTCCGGATCCGCCGCCGCCCAGCGTCGTGAAACTGCCGCCGACGAGGATCCGCCCATCTGCCTGCGCGGCGATGGTGTAGACCGGGAAGTTGGCGCCCGGATTGAAATCCTGGTCCACGGTGCCGTCGCTATTGAGGCGTCCGATGTGGAATCGCGGAGTCGTCCCGGTCCCGCCTCCGAGTCCAGTGAAGTTTCCACCGACCAGAATCTTGCCGTCCGCCTGGACCGCAATCGTGTCAACGCGCTGATCGGCGCCCGGATTGAACAAGGTGTCGAGCGTGCCGTTGGCGTTGAACCGGGTGATGCGATTGCGCTCGGTGTCGCCGAACTCGCCGCCGGCATGGGTGAAAAGGCCGCCGAGCAGGATCTTGCCGTCTCCCTGGACCGCGATGGTTTGAACGATGCCGTCTACGCCGGGCGCGAAACCCGCGTCGAGCGAGCCGTCGGCGTTCAGCCGGCCGAAGTAATAGCGGACGCCGCCGGCGAGCCCGGCGTAGAAGTTGCCGCCGACCAGGATCTTCCCATCGGGCTGCAGGGCCATGGCGAGGATGGAGCCGTTCATGTTGGTGCCCGGATCGAAGCCCGGATCGACCGTGCCATTGGCGTTGAACCGGGCGAGGTACTTCCGCGGAGTGGCGGTTCCCGTGCCGCCGCCGACGTTGAAGAAATACCCGCCGATCACGATCTTGCCGTCCGGCTGGACGACAATCGCATTGACTCCCCGGTCAACGCCCGGATTGAAGGTGGCGTCGACGGTGCCGTCGACGTTGAGCCGGGCGATCCCGTTGCGTGCGATGGCCGTGGGGCCGCAATTGCCGGGGCAGCCGAGCAAGGTGAAGTCCCCGCCGATCAGGATCTTCCCGTCAGGCTGGACGGCTACCGCGTAGATGTAGCCGTTGGAGCCGGGATCGAAGGTGTCCACCGCCTGCGCCTGTGCGGGGGCGGCCATGCCGAGGACGACGCATACGACACCGGCGATGCCGGCGCCCCTTCGAATCGGCTCAATCCTCATGACACGCTCCCGAGGCGTACTCGCCTCACCGGTAAACGCGCCAAACGAGGACGAACTAGACCATCACCCGGCCAGTTCCCGGTAGAGCCACGCCTTGGCCACGGCCCAATCCCGCTTGATGGTCATGGGCGAGAGG
>JANOGJ010000681.1:0-2472 GCA_031405995.1 Acidobacteriota bacterium | reverse complement strand
GCGGGTGGCCCTGCGGCGCGCCCTGGTTGGTCGAGACGTCCGATGCAATCGTGCGCTGCGCAAGCTCCACGTACGAACCGCCGGAGCCCGTGACCCGCTGGAACAACACGACGGGACGAGCCGCGCCGCTCTCGGTGACCTCGACTTCGTCCGGCCGGAGATCCTGAATCGGTTTGCCGTCGCGGTCCACGACCCGGACGTCCAGCCGGACCAGGCTGACGCCCGATCGAAAGACCGGGCGCTCGCCCTGTTGGTCCTGGGCGACGACGAGAGGTCCGAGCAGCAACAGGCCGACGGCGAGTATCCGCATATCGGGAAGCCGTAGCCGGCGGGCTTCAGCCCGCCGGGCACCCTCCGCAGGGCTCAAGCCCTGCGGCTACGTATGACAATGTCTCATCTTACCGCCCGTCGAGGAGCTTGCGGACGTGTGCGATATCGGGCCCGAAAAGCCCGCCGGGCGCCGTCGAGATGTAGCGGGTGCCGTAGATCCGGGCCTCGTCCAGGCGCCCTTGCGCGACCAGTTCTACCGTGACGTTGTAGAGCGCCCTGAACTCGGTGGGCTCCAGCTCGACCGCCCGCTTCCAGGCATCCACAGCCTCGGTGCGGCGGCCGGTGCGCACGAGGACCACGCCCAGCGTCGTATGGGCGTCCGGCAGCGTCGGGTCGATCGCGAGGGCTTCACGGAGGGAGGCTTCCGCGGCCTTGAGGTCGCCGCGGATCAAATGCAGCGTGCCGATGTTCTGGTGCGCGAGGCCGTTGGTCGCGTCGAACGTCAGCGCGCGCCGGAAGACGCGCATGGCGTCCGCCGCACGGCCGGCCGCGCCGTAGGCGATGCCCAGCGCGTTCAGGGCCTCCGTGTCGTCGTCAGGCAGGTTCTCGAGGAGGGCGATGGCCTTGCCCGCCGCGCCGGTCTCGGCGAGGTAGATGCCGAGCTTCACCTGCACGTCGCGCTGTTGGGCGCCGCCGGCGAGCGCCGCGTTCAGGGTGGCGATCGCCTGACCGGGTCGCCCCGTTTCCCAGAACAGGAACGCCAACTGGCGGTACGCGTCGGCGGTATCCGGCCGACGGGCCAGCACTTGTTGATAGAGCGCGATCGCCTCATCGGGGCGGCCGGCGACAAACCGATCGAGCGCGCTGTGCAGCAGCTTGTCGAGATCGATCAGCCGTTTCGGGTCGTCGTTTTCCGTATAGCGATCGCGGATCGGCGCGGGACTGCCGGAGGTGTAGCCGAGCGCGCGGAGGCGCGCGCGCGCCGCGGCGGTCTCTTCGGCGGGCAGCTCGGGCGGCGCCGTGTTGAAGCCGCGCAGCACGCCGAGGAGGGCCGGCGTGCGCTCGGAGCGAAGTGGCGCGACGTTCTGCCGCTCCTGTGGATCCGCCCCGAGGTCGTACAACTCCTGAATCGGCAGGTCGATGAACTTTTCCCTTCCGACGAGCACGCCGCGGAGCGGCGCCCAGCCGCGAGAGAGCGCCGGCATCATCGACTCGTAGTACGACGGGCGATCGTCGCCACCGCCCGCGTTGATGACGTCGACGAGCGAGGCACCCGATGCCCCGGGTTCCGGTCGGGCCGGCCCGGCTACGGCATCCAGAATCGTGGGCATGAGATCGACGTGGCGCGCGGGACTGTCGATGCGCACGCCGCGCGCGCCTTTTCGGCCCGGCACGACCTCCGCGACGATGAGCGGCACGTGCAGGGTCGACTCGTAGGCGAACACGCCATGCGTCATCTCGCCGTGGTCGCCCAGACTCTCGCCATGGTCGGCCGTGACGATGACCAGCGTTGGCCGGGCTTCCTGCTCGAGCCTGTTCAGCAGCGGGCCGAGCGCGAAGTCCGTCCATGCGATCTCGGCGGCGTAGGCGTCCGACGGGTAGCGGGCTTGCCACTCCGCGGGCGGCTTGTAGGGCGCGTGCGGATCGAAGACGTGCACCCACTCGAACCACTTTCCGGTTTGGCGGCCAATCCAGTTGACGGCGACGGCCACGGTCGCGTCGGCGCGCCGCTCTGGAATCGCGACTTCCATCGTCTTGCCGACCTCGCTGATGCGGTCGTCGTAGGTGTCGAAACCCTGCTGCAGTCCGTAGCGCTGGTCGAGGGGAAACGCGCTGATGAAGGCGCCGGTCGCGAAGCTCAACGATTTCAGCGCGGCGGCGAGCGTGTGTTCGCCCGCGCGGACGCGAAACCCGGCGTTGTCGCGGATGCCGTGTTCGTAGGGATATCGCCCGGTCAGAATCGACGCGTGTGACGGAAGGGTGAGCACGGCGTGGCTGTGCGCGAACGTGAAGCGGGCGCCGCGCGCGGCCAGGGCGTCGAGATTGGGCGTGGCGGCGCTCCCGCCGTAGGATCCCAGCGCGTCGCCGCGCAGCGTGTCGATGGTGATGAGGAGGACATTGCGGTCAGCGCCGCGCGCGAGCGAGAACGCCGGTCCGCGCCACCACCACACCGCTGCGATGGCCGCCGTCAGCGCCAGGATG
>JANOGJ010000380.1:0-2596 GCA_031405995.1 Acidobacteriota bacterium | reverse complement strand
GTGGGGCCCGCCGGATTCGTGTTGCGGCCGCGGCCTTCGAGGAGGAATGCGTTGAAAGTACCGGCGGGGACCGTCACTTCTTCGCGCGTAACAACCCGAATAGTCTGCTCCGACTGATACTTGACGCCCTTGGCGTCGGTGATGTCAATGCGGGTGCTCCAGCGTTTCCCGACCGCAAATTCGTGTGGCACCAACTGCGCCGGCGAGTTGACGACGCCGCGCCGGTTTCGCAACTGGTTGCCGAGCAGGTCGGTGACGAGGCCGTTGTCGTGGATCGTCTCCGTGTCGGTCACCTCGATGACGACCGTGGTGTAGGTGCCCCGCTCGGCCTTGGTGCGCATGTTGATCTCACGGTAGGTGTAGCTGTCGCCGACCTTCGCGATGCGGGTGAAAGCCGAGCCTTTGGTGTAAGGGTTGTTCGCCTGCGATGCAAGCTGAATCCTTTGCTCGCCCTGCCTCGCGAGCACCCGGTCGAGCCGCAGTTGCGCCAGCTCAGCGAAGTCGCCGCTCGGGTAGCGCCTGAGGTAGTCCTCAAGCGGCGCGGGCTCCGCGGCGTTCTGGATCCGTTCCCACAGCGCGAGCTCTTCCCTGAAGAGCCGCTCCCGCTCCGCATCCGAAAGCTTCTTCAGGTGCTCGGGCGGCAGGACATAAAAATCTTCCTCGAGCGACGTGCTCTCCCAGGGTATCTGCGCGCCGTTGGACTTGCGCCGCACGCCGAGCCGCACGCGCTTGAACACGTCCTCGATTTTCGCGTCCCTGACCTGCAACTCGCGCAGCAGGTGCTCGGTATAGAGGCCGTTCGCCCCGTCGCCGTCGCTCGCCACGTTGCCGGGGGACGTGGCATACGCGAGCAGAGTGCCGGGCGGGGCGTCGATCTGCGACAGGCCCTTTTGTTCGACGCGGAAGTCGCGGGCGAAAGGATTCTCGCGGCACGCGTCCAGCACGATGACGTTCATCGGGTTGGCCGCGCGCGTGATGCCCTCGATCAGGCTGCCGAGGTCCACTCCCTGCCTGGCAACGTCGTCCATTTTTTCGACGACGGCATCCACCGGCAGCAGGAAATTGCGCCACGCGAGCTGCAGGCCGTGGCCGGCGAAGTAGAATAGCCCGACGCACTTCCGCTTAGCCAGCATCTGGACGTGGGCCTGGATCGCCGCTGCCATCTCCGCCCGGCTGCTGTCGAGTTTCAGCGTCACCTCGAAACCCGCCGTCTTGAGCACAGCGCCGATGGCGTTCGCGTCGTTGGCTGGATTCTTCAGCACCGGCGCGTTGCGGTAGCGGGCGTTGCCGACCACCAGCGCAATCTTGGGCAGCCGCATCAGTTTCAGCGCGCCGTCCGATTGCGCCCAGACCGATGCGTAGGGCAGCGGCAGGAACAGCGAGACCCCGCCGATCCCCCACTTGAGCACGCGCCGTCTATCGATGTTCACACGGCGCATTATGCCAACGCGAGTCCGGAAACGCTACGCACAGCGGAACGCCTTCCCGTCGCCTGCGAGTCGCCGCATATGATCCGCCGCGTCGCGTGCAAGCCATGCGCAAATGACCATGACCAACGTTTTGTCGGGATGGATTTTGCCCGCGGTGAGGCTGGCCATCTGCGTTGCGGCCGCTAGTGAAAAAGCGTGCCGCCGTTGACGTTGTATGCCTGCCCGGTGATGAACGCCACTTTTCCGTCGAGTTGACCCACGTCGTCCTCCGCTTAAATCACCGTCAGCCGCAGAATCTCGCCGATGTCCTGCACTTCTTCGAGGCGCCACAGGCGGTCCAGCAGGCTGTCGGTCTGGCCTGGTGTGAGCACGTCGTGCGCGAGCGAGCGGAATTTGGCGTCCACATCCGCGTCGGCCATGGGGTTCTTATAGTGCCCCTTATGGTAAGCAACCTCGGCGCTATGGCGTGCGCCGGACCCGGTGACCACTTCGACGTCGCAGAGCATCGCTTCCGGCGCCCGCCGGTCGGCTTCCGCGGAGGCGCTGACCTTGACGCGGCTCACGAGCTCGAGCAGCTCGGGGTTATGCAGGTACTCGTCGCCAAAGTGGCGCTGATGCACGGTCCCGTACATCAGCGCGACGCCGGTCGTGTAGACCATGCTGTGATCGGCGGTCTCGCGCGTCGTGGGACGCCACTTCTGCGGGTCGCCGGCCATGATAGTGATCGCCTTCTGCATGGTACGTATGTGCACCTCGGCGATATCGCGGACGTCTGGAAGTTTTTCGCGGACTTCCAGCACCGCTTGTATTACCGTCTGCGAATACTGGCCGAGCGGGTAGCGCTTGATGCTGCACTCCATGATCTTGAAGGGCCGGCCCGCGCCCCCGAGCGGCGCCAGCTCGAACTGCCCTTTGCCGACAACCCTGAAGTAACCTTCGGCGCCTTCGAACGCGAGCCGCGGACCGGTGAGTCCGCGGGCCGCCAGCATGGTGGCGAACACCGAATTGCGGCAGGCGTTCGCCGCGGCGCACGCCTTCCAGTGCGAGAGTACTTCGATGCGCGGCTGATGGAGCGCGAGGTTCGGCGTGATCCCGAGGTTCAGCGATTCCGCCATCTGCGCCGGCGGCAAGCCGAACAAATAGGCGGACGCGAGGCTGCTCGCGAT
>JANOGJ010000677.1:0-1626 GCA_031405995.1 Acidobacteriota bacterium | reverse complement strand
GCGCGCGTTCGGCGGCGGCGGCGGGCGTGAAGCCCGGCGGGGGCAGCTTGGCGACGCAAAGTTCGGCGGCGGTGACGGCGAAAAACCGCGTACCGACTAAAACTACTTGTTACCGGTGATCCCGCAGGACGTGGCAGACGTCCTGGCAGAGAAAGCATTCGATGCACTTGCGGAACTCCTGCACGCGGTCGATGTCCGCCTGCTGCATCCGCCAGGTGCCGTCGGCCGCATCGGGCTTGCGCGGCTTGAACTCTTTGATCCGTTTCTTGACCTCGAAGTTCCACGAGACGTCGGTCACGAGATCCCGCAGATGCGGAAACGCTCGCATCGGCTCGATCGTCACCGGCTCGCCGGCCGGCAGCGTGTTGAGCCGCGTCATGCACATCAGCTTCGGGTGGCCGTTGATCTCCGCCGAGCACGACCCGCACTTGCCCGCCTTGCAGTTCCATCGGCACGCGAGGTCCGGCGCCTGCTTCGCCTGAATCAGATGCACGGCGTCGAGCACGACCATGCCTTCCTCGACCTGCGTCTTGTATTCCTGCAGGCGGCCCTCTCCGCGCTCGCCGCGCCAGATGTGGAACGTCTGGGTGGTCGTCACTTGTTCTCCTCGATCACCTGCTGGAACGCCGCCGGGACGGGCGAGATCGGCGCGCGCTCGAGCGTCATCGCGCCATCGGCGCCCTTGGTAATCACGAAGTTGAACGTGCTGAACGCGTCCGACTTGGCGGGGAAGTCCTCGCGGAACTGCGCGCCGCGGCTTTCTTTGCGCTCGATGGCCGCGCGCGTGATGGCCTCGGACACCGTCAGGAGATTGTGCAGGTCGATCGCCGTGTGCCAGCCGTTGTTGTACTCGCGGTGGCCGGTGATGCCCGCCTTCTCGGCGCGCGCGCGCAGAAGGACCAGCTTGCCGAGCGCCTCGCGCATCTCCGGCTCCAGCCGCACGATGCCGACGAGGCTCTGCATCATCGCCTGCAGGTCGGTCTGGACGGCATACGGATTCTCGCCCGACGCGCCGCGTTCGAACGGTTCAAGCGCTCGCGCCGCCGCCGCCTTCACCGCGCCGTCATCAATCCGCCCCACGGCGTGCGACTTCGCGAACGCCGCCGCGTACTCACCCGCGCGCTTCCCGAAGACGAGCAGGTCCGAAAGCGAGTTGCCGCCGAGGCGATTCGCGCCATGGAGCCCGGCCGCCGCCTCGCCCGCCGCGAACAGGCCCGGCAGCGTCGACATCTGCGTATCGCCGTCCACCCGAATCCCGCCCATCGTGTAATGTGTCGTCGGCCCGACTTCCATCGGCTCGGCCGTGATGTCGAGGTCGGCAAGCTGCTTGAACTGGTGGTACATGCTCGGCAGCTTGCGCTTGATGTGGTCGGCGCCGTTCGGCAGCTTCTTCTTGATCCACGCGATGTCGAGGAACACGCCGCCGTGCGGGCTGCCGCGTCCGGCCTTGACCTCGCGGTTGATGCAGCGCGCGACGTGATCGCGCGTGAGCAATTCCGGCGGACGGTTGGCCGTCTTGTCGCCCTGCGTGTAACGCCAACCCTCTTCGTCGTCCTTCGCCGTCTGGGTCCGGTAGTTCTCCGGGATGTCGTCGAACATGAACCGGTGGCCGTCCTTGTTCAAAAG
>JANOGJ010000289.1:0-2364 GCA_031405995.1 Acidobacteriota bacterium | reverse complement strand
GTTGAGCATCACCTGCGTCCGTGTCTGCGGCACATCATCGAGGTTCAGTTCCTGGGTCTCGACATCCGCGCGGCCCTCATACACGAAGCCCTCCTCGCCCTCGGCGCACGAGACGGTCACCTCCTGCTCGTCATGGAGAAGTTCGGTCGCATTGCCTGTGCCGACAATTGCCGGAAGGCCGAGTCCTTCCATCCATATCGGCACCTCCGGCTGGAACTACCCGTCGGGCAAAGGCACCTGGAACGGCGTCTTCTATCCCGCGAAGCGTCCGCGCGGATTCGACGAGCTGGCCTACTACGCCGAGCACTTCGACACGGTCGAGGTGAACTCGACGTTCTACCGGATGCCGGAGGCGGCGTCCGCGCTGTCGTGGCATCGACGGACGCCCGCGAACTTCCTCTTCGCCGTGAAGCTCTACCAGAAGTTCACGCACCCCGACATGTATCTGTCGAAGACGGGCGCGGCGGACTGGACTCTTTCGCGCGCCGACGTGGATTTGTTCCGCGCGGGGATCGCGCCACTCGCCGAGGCCGGCAAGCTCGCCGCGCTCTTGATCCAGTTTCCGCCGAGCTTCCACGCGATGCCCGAGACACGGGACTACCTCGAGTGGCTGCTCCAGTCGCTGGCCGGGCATCCGGTCGCGGTGGAGCTGCGTCACAAATCCTGGAGTGACGCGGCGCCGGAGACGGCCGCGCTCCTCGCCGCCGCCGGCGCGGCGTGGACGCTCATCGACGAACCGAAGTTCGACAGCTCGATCCGCCAGAGCCTGGCGCCGGCCGCGGGTTCCCCGCTGGTGTACCTGCGGATGCACGGGCGCAACGCCGCGCAATGGTGGGACCACGACGCGAGCGAGGACCGCTACGACTACCTCTACTCGAGCGAAGAGCTGAAGCCGTTCGGCGAGGCGGCGCGCCGGGCCGCCACCGGCAACCGCCGCGTGCTCATCTTCTTCAATAACCACTTTTCGGCGAAAGCGGTCGCGAACGCGGCCATCCTCAAACACGACCTGGGCCAGATTCTCCCTGGCGACTACCCGGCGGCGATGGTCGACCGGTATCCGGCTCTCTCCGGCATCGTCGCTACTTCCGGCCTTCCCCTTTGAGGGTGACGTTCTTGATCAGGTCCGTGACCCCGATGCGATCGACCACCGCCATGCCGGCCGTGACCTGTCCGATCACTGCGTGCTTGCCGTCGAGGCCGGGGCTCGACCGTTTCATGATGTAGAGCTGGCTATCGGCCATCATCGGGTTGCCCGCATGCGCGAGTCCCACGGCGCCGCGCACGTGCTTGCGTTTCGTCACCTCAAACACGTTGATCGGCGAGCCGCTGCCGCCGCTGCCCCAGGACGCCTGCAGCGTCATGTCGCGCGAGTATCGATCGCCGAACTGGGCGAGCGAAGCCTCGACGCGGTGGAACCGGTGGCCGCGGTAGAAGAAGCGCCGGACGAGCGCGACGATGTGGTCGACGCTCTTCGGCGCCTCGGCCGGGAAGAACGTGATTTCGATCGTGCCTTTGGCGGTGTCGACGACCAGGACCGGCCCGGCCGCGACCGCCGGCTTGGCCTGACGCGCGGGCGCGGCGCCCGTAGCCCCTGTGCCGAACGAAGCGACGACAAGCACGAGCGCCGTTGCGATTTGCTTCATGATGGCCTCCCTACGCGGGTCACGCCCATTCTAGGGCAGAGGTCCGCGACCACGCACGCGCCGCACCGCGGAAACACGGGCTTGCACACGTTCTGGCCCCAGGTCACGAGATAGAGATTCACGCTCGGCCAGAATCGGCGCGGCACCACGCGGTACAGCGCCTGCTCGGTCTGATCCGGCGTGCGCGTGCGCACCCAGCCCAGGCGATTGGCGATGCGATGGACGTGCGTGTCCACGCAGATGTTGTCCCGGCTCGCGTGCGAGAGGATCAGCACGAGGTTCGCCGTTTTTCTGCCGACGCCCGGCAGCGTGAGGAGTGCTGTCATCGTGGCCGGCACCTGCCCGCCGAACCGATCGAGGATCTGGCGGCACGCCTGGCGCAGGTGCCGCGACTTCGTGCGATAGAAGCTGACGGGGTAGATCAGTCGCTGAATCCGCGCCGCCGACAGCGCGGCGATCGAGCGCGGGCTGCGGGCGACCTTGAAGAGCCGCGCCGACGCCGCGGCCGTCACCGGATCGCGCGTTTGCGCGGAGAGCATCGTGGAGACGAGCACGCGAAACGGATCCTCACGCGTGTCGCGCGCGATCTTCTCCACCGCGGGCTCTTCGAGGCTGCGGATCGCCCGGCGCAGCCGCTGGAGGACGGCGACGATCCGGCCTAGTGGCCGTGACTCTGGCAGAACCCGCAGTGGTTGCATGGCACGGCCGGCTCGATGAGGCA
>JANOGJ010000287.1:0-5948 GCA_031405995.1 Acidobacteriota bacterium | reverse complement strand
AGCGTCCTCATCCCGTTCGAGGATGCACACTACTTCTTCGCCGCCAAAGGCCGACTTGAACACGGTTTGGTCGCGATACTCGAAGCCCGCATCCGCGGCCTGCTGCAGCTCCTTCTCCATGGTGGAGGTCTTGGAGGTGGCCAGCAACTTGTAAGCGAGACGGCCCCTGACGCCGGTCACGCGGGACACCACAACGACCACTTCGCTGCCGCCAATTTCCGTCTCGCCTCCCATGACCGCGCGGAACCGAAAGCCGGCTTCCGCCGACTCGTTTAGTTCCTTCTCCATGGTTGACGTCTTGTTCGTGGCGAGGACTCGGTAGTCGACTTGCGCCGCTTGACGGGCTTCGAGGCGAGGGCCCTCCGAAACACAGAGACAAATCGAAACGCCGACTAGTGCCGCAACCCGTGCCTGACCGAGTGAACTTGTCATGTGAACCTCTACATCTTGACTTCGATCGTCTTACCCTCGAACGTCAGCGCTCGCGCCCCAGTCCTGCCGACGACGCGAATCTCAAGCGGCCGGCGCGTGGGTGGCAGCATGCGCGAGCCAGGCGCGAGCGAAAGTGTGAGTCGTCGGGCCGCATCGCGCCACTGAGCAGCGATACCCATCCAGGCGCCCTTGCGGTAGTCGAACGTCAGCCCGTCGTCTTCGTACACCGTGCAGGACGCGTCGGCGCCCGGGTACACGGTGAGGGACAACGGCGCGGTCACGGGCTGTCCGGTGTACTGCCGCACGGGCCCATTGGGAATGATCGCGCCCGCGCGCACGTAGAGGGGGATGGTCTCGAGATCGACCTTGCGATCGATCTCGCGGCCACCCTCGATGCGCTCGCTGGTCCAGAAATCGAACCAGGCGCCGCGCGGGAGGTAGAGCCGGCGATTGGTCGCGCCCTTCTCGACAACGGGCGCGACGAGCATGTCGCGGCCCCAGAGGTACTGATCGCCACGAGCGACGGCCGCGGGATCGTCGGGGTAGTGCAGCCACATCGCGCGCATGATCGGCAGGCCGGTCTGCGTGCACTCGCGCACCGCCGAGTAGAGGTACGGCATCAGCCGGTACCGCAGCTCAAGATACTTGCGGCAGATCGGCTCGACGTTCGGGTTGTTGAGCTCGGCCGGATCCGGATCGGCCGCGCCGGCAGTGGCGCGATTGATCTCGCTCGGCGGCAGCTTGCCGGTGTTCCAACCCCACGGCAGCCGCAAATGCCAGTTGCGGCCGTGCGCGCGGAAGAGCGGACAGAACGCGCCGAACTGGAACCAGCGCACATGCAGCTCGCCGGTGTAGTCGGCGGTCGGCACGAAGCCGCCGATGTCGGTGCCCCAGTAGGGGATGCCGGACAGGCCCGTGTTCACCGCGACCGGCACGTGCGTCTTGAGCGTCTCCCACGTCGTGTGGACGTCACCTGACCAGAGGAACGCCGCGTACCGCTGCATGCCGGCGTAGCCATTGCGATGCAGCGCGAAGACGCGCTGGTTCGGCCGCCACTGCTGGCTGCCCTCGTAGTACATGCGGATGCGCGCGAGCCGTGACGCCGCGTCGTAGCCGTCGCCCTGGTCGGGCCACCAGCCGTCGACGCCGAGGTCGAAGAGCGGTTTGTGCGACGGCCAATAGCACGAGGCCTGGCGCTCGGGCGGCCACCGGTTCTCCGGCGCCGGCGCGCGGTCGGCCGGAATCGGCGGCATGCGGCCGGCCGGAATCGACGGCGCCGTACACGGATCCGAGATCCGGCCGAGGAAGCGCTGTCCCTCGATGACGGTGTGCAGCACCACCTTGTAGTTCAGCGCGTGCAGCTCGGCGAGCGCCTTCTTGGGGTCGGGGAAGTTCTTCGGGTTCCAGGCGTACTCGCCGTTGTGCGTGTTCCACCCCGACGGCGTGAAGTCCGTGCCGAGATAGATGAGGGCGTCGCACGGCAGCTTCTTCTCGCGAAACGTGCGGGCGACATTCAGGATTTCGTCCGGGCCGCCCAGCGTGCGGTGCGACTGCAGGTAGCCGAACGACCAGAGTGGCGGCAGCTCGGCCAAGCCCGTGACGCGGGCGTAGCCGCGCATGAGGACGGCCGGATCGTTCGAGGCGACGATGAAGATGTCGAGCGGCACCGCTTCGGCGGCGTGCGTGAAGACGCCTTCGGCGCCGGTGAAATCGAACGTGCCGAGCGGCTGATGGATGTACATCGCCCAGCCGTCGGTGCCGACGAGCCACTGGATCGGCACGCGCCCGCCGTGCGTGCGGAGCTGGTACCCGCCCTGGCCGCTGCGCATCCGATCGGTCGAGCCCTTGCGATCGAACTGCGGCCCGCCTTCGCCGAGGCCGAGCAGCGGTCCTTTCGGCAGGGCGAACTTCATCGTCGGCCCGTTCGGGTCGAGCGTCAGGCGCTGCACGGGCGCGCCCTTGCTCGTCTCGATGTGGAAGGTCGGCGGATTCTCGGTGAAGCGCACGACGAGGGGGCCGGCGGACACCCGGGCCAGCGCGGTCGCGGTTCGATGCGCCGGTGGAATCAGGTCGAACTCGCCGGCGTTGAGCACGGCATCAAACGGGACTGGCGTCGGGACGCCGTCGACGAGGGGCGTGATCAGAAGCCGCAGCATCGCGGGTGCGGTCCCCAGCGCCTGCATCTCCCATACCTGGACTTCGACGGGCCGGCCGTCGACCGTGATGGGGCCGGTCTGGAAGAGCAGTCGTGGCGCAACGGCGAGGCCGGCGCCGGCGGCGCCGAGATGTTTCAGAGCGTCACGACGGGAGACTCGAGTTGGCATGATTGGATCCCGGGGCATCCTATCAAGGGAGGCGCGGCAGCGGGCACCTGATCACGCAGCCTGCGGGTCATTGACCCTGCTCGCAGGGGGTCAATGACCCGGCGGCGCTGAAATGCGACCCACGCGCGAACGGCGGGAACTGGGTCACCGTCGCGTCCGTGTCGCCGTCGGAGGGTCGGGAGTCCGTGCGCATCGCCCTCGATGAGTTTGCGGGGGCTCTGGTCGCGCGAGCGGGGGCTCGCCTGACCGCAGCGAGACGGTCGATTCGTCGACATGGAGCGTGGTGGCCCGCCGAAACAGCCGGGCCGCCCTGAGCACCAACGCGACCGCAGCCGGCGTCGTTGTGAGCCCTCGCGCCCGAAGCGCGTCCGACGCCGTGTCGACCGGGCACGGCGCGAGCACCTCCAGCAGTTGGATGGCAGCGTCAAGCTGAGGCAGGAACACGGGACCATCCGGCAGCTTCGCGAAGAACGCCTCCCGCTGCCGGTTGAGGCGCCAGACGCTGACGCCCGTCAGGGCGGTCGCGGTTCTCCGCGTGAGCGGCGGCTCGCCGGTCAGACCGAGCCGCCGAATGAGGGCGCCGGCCTCATCCGGCTGGAGTCCGGCGGCCGCCGCGACGAGATCCACGATGGCGTCCTCGATCGACATGGCGCGGATCGCGGTGAGGCGCGCCCAGGCGCGGTGCTCACCGGCGCGGAACTCGCGGGTGACGGCAGCGAGCTGGTGTCGCTCGCGGCGCAGCAGCCGGGCGTGCTCGCCGAGCGTCCCCGCATCAATCGTCACGAGACGGCGAAAGCGAGGATCGGCCGCATCGACCCAGTCGCGCCAGTCGTCGTCCGTGGAGTATTCCGTCCTCACGCGACCGATCGGGCGGGCGCCGGCGCCTGCGCCGGAGAACGTCGCCTCGGCGGCGCACGCGAAGTCGAGAATCGAGACCGGGCCCATGTTCTTCACGCGGCGCAGTTCCCACGCCGTCGCATGCGCGAGTCGATCGGGGTGATCCAGCAATCCCGCTTGCGCCAGGCAATTCCAGGTTCGGGTGCACCAAGGGACGTCGCGAGGCTTCACGTGCGCGGGCCACTCACGACCGATTAGGGGGGCTCGATTGAGTGCGCCGAGTCGCTCCTCCAGGCGCTTCACCAGAAACGCGCGCACGTGTTTCGGCACCTCGTCGCCAGCCATCGTGCGCCAGGCGTTCGCGTCGAGCGCGGCGAAGGTCGCGTCGGCCGGGAGTCCGAGCTCGGACGCCACCCAGTCCGGCAGGGTCTCGCGCGCCCACGCGGACCGCAGCCCACCGGGCAGCAGCGGCGTCGGGCGGTGTCCCCACATCACGACGGCGGGGTCAGGGGCCATGTGATCCCCGCCGGGGTCGTCGGCCCACCATGGGCGCGATTCTAGCAAGGCGGCGACAGCGCGGGGAGCGCGCCGATTACGGCGACCTCAGCGTGCGGATCGCCTGAGTCTCTGGACGAACACTGCTGCTCGATTTCGTTCTCTGGGTTCAACGCTCCACGACGAGCTGGGGCGTGGCCTCATGCGGGCTCGTGGCCCCGTTCCCGAGCTGGCCGGAGGCGTTCGCGCCCCAGCAGTAGACGCGTTTCGGGGTGGCGCCGTCCGTGACCAGGCACGTATGGCCCGTTCCTGCGCTGATGTCCATGGCGCCGTATCCGCCAGAGATGGGCGCGGGCGCTTCGCGGTCGATCGTCTGGCCATCGCCGAGCTGTCCGTGGGTGTTCCGGCCCCAGCAGACCACGGCGCTGCCCGCGGGCTGGACCGACGAGCACACCCAATCGGACCCGGCGGCGACCCGAACGAACCCCAGGGTCGTGGTGCCCACCACGGGCCGCGTCACCTTGCGCGGCGCGCCCGCGCACTCGGATGACGTGTCGTTGGCGAACTTGCAGATCTCGAGTCGGGTGCCCTTGGGTGCGATCTGGCCGTGGGCGTTGCTCCCCCAGCAGTACAGGTCGAAGCGATCGTCCGTATAGCAGGCGAAGTCGTCGCCCAGGGTCACACCGTTCGGCACGCTGGTCGCCTGACGCTGCGCGGTGATCGTCGGGCTCCAGGCGCAGGGCCACCGCCGGCTCGCGCCCACCTGGCACCCGTCGCTTGTGGTGGCGCCAACCTGGAAGAACAGGTTGCTGCCCCAGCAGAACACCTGGTTGGTGGACGAGAGCCCGCAGGCGTTGTTGTCATGGGCGGTGATCGCCTGGAACACGTGGCGCCCCGCCACGGGCGCCGGCGTGGCGACCGATTCATTGGGCTCGGCGGAATCGATGAAGCGGCCGACGGGATAGTTCGGGCCCAAGCCGAGTTTGCCGAAGCCGTTCTGGCCCCAACAAAAGGCCCAGCCGATCTTCGTCACGGCGCACGAGAACGACCCGCCCGCCACCACGTCGATGTAGGACGTGTTCGCGGGACCGACGATCTTCGCCGGCGCGGTGACCGGCTCCCCTTTGGGCCCGGCGCCGTTGCCGATCTCTCCGCTGAGATTCGAGCCCCAGCAATAGACCTCGCCCTGGCTCAGGCCGCAGGTGTGACTGACGCCGGCGCTGATCGTCGAGAACTTGAGGTTGCCCGCCACCAGCACCGGCTTGCTGGACGCGGTCGTGGAACCGTCGCCGAGCTGCCCGGCGGCGTTGCTGCCCCAGCACAGCGCCAGGTCAGCTATCGTCAGCGCGCACGTATGCGCCCCTCCCGCCGTGACGGCCTTGTACTCGGTGTAGGGCGGCGGCGGCGGAGGCGATGAGCAGGATCCGAGCGCGACGAGAAACGGGAGACTGAGAGCGAGAGTCGACAAGCGCATGGTGCCTCCTTCGCGCTTCACGGCCCGGCGCGCCCGAAGAACGCGATGGGCCCGACATCGCGGTGTTGCAGTCTATCGCAGACCGGTGGCGCGAAGACCACGGACCGAGTGACGTGGCGATTGAGCTCGACCTTCAGCTCGGCGACCACGGTCGCGTAGGCCGGTATACTCACGCCACCACGTTGGCCCTGACACTTGGCACTCGCCTCGGTCCCTACGACATCGTCGCACCGCTGGGCGCCGGTGGCATGGGCGAGGTGTACCGCGCGCGCGGCGGTCCGGATCGGTGACGAAGGCGTCGGACAGGATCTTCAGCGCGACCTCGCGATTGAGCTTCGTGTCGCGCGCGCGGTACACCTCGCCCATGCCACCGGCGCCCAGCGGTG
>JANOGJ010000174.1:0-2046 GCA_031405995.1 Acidobacteriota bacterium | reverse complement strand
CGTCCGGTGGGCCGCCGAGAACAACATCGACGGGCTGAAGCTCGGCGCATTCCGCCCCGAGATCATGGCCGCCCTCCTCGACGAGGCCAAGAAACTCGGCCTCGGTTCAACCGCACACCTCGACCAGGGCGGCGTGGCGCAAATGAACGCGATCAAGGCGGCGCGGCTCGGCCTCGGCACGGTCACCCACTTCTACGGCCACCTCGAATCACTGCTCAAGGATTACGTGGTTCAGCCCTATCCCGTGGGCCAGAACAGCAGCGACGAGTACATGCGGTTCGGCCAGGTGGCGCGGCTCTGGGACAAGATCCACACTCCCGGCGGCCCGGAGTGGAAGGCTTACCTCGAAGAGCACCTCAAGCTCGGCACCGTCTTCGATCCCACACTGACGATCTACTCGGCCGGTCGCGACGTCGAGCGCTTCCGCGCCGCGGAGCATCACGACAAGTACACCCTGCCGTCGCTCATGGACTTCTACACGCCGAGCCGGACCAATCACGGCTCGTATTGGTACAACTGGACGACGGCGGACGAGGTCGCGTGGCGGAACTTCTACCAGGTCTGGTTCCGGCTCATGAACGACTACAAGAAAATGGGCGGGCGCATCACGACTGGTTCAGATTCAGGTTTCATCTACCAGACGTACGGCTTCGGCTACATCAACGAACTAGAAATGCTGCAGGAAGCGGGCTTCCATCCGCTGGAGGTGATCCAGGCGGCGACGATGAACGGCGCCCTGACATTGGCCGAGGCGTCGAAGAAGCCGATGGATCGCGGCGTGGTCAAGGCCGGCATGCTCGCCGACATGGTGATCGTCGATCGCAACCCGCTCGAGAACTTCAAGGTGCTCTACGGTACGGGCGCCATCAAAGTGAGCGACGAAACCGGCCGCCCCGAGCGCGTTGGCGGGATCAAGTACACCGTCAAGGACGGGATCGTCTACGACGCGAAGAAGTTAATGGCGGACGTCGAGGCGATGGTCGCGAAACAGAGGGCGACAAGAAAATAAGGTTTAGGGTTCAGGGTTCACGGTTCGGCGCTACGGAGTGAGCGCCTCGATGGGGTTGACGCGCGAGGCGCGGCGCGCGGGGACGAACGTCGCGACGAGGGCGACGACCGCGAGGAGCAGCACGACACCCGTCAACACGCGGGCGTCGGTCGCCGTCACGCCGTAGAGGACGCTGTTCATCGCGCGGCTGAGCGCAAGCCCTCCGGCCAGGCCAAGCGCCAGGCCCACGCCGGTGATCTTCGCGCCATCACCGAGCACGAGCCCGAACACCTCTCGGGCCGTGCTGCCGAGCGCCATGCGAATGCCGATCTCCCGGCGTCGTTCGGCGACGCCGTACGCCAGCACGCCGTAGATGCCGAGCGCGGCCAGCAGCAGCGCGACGACGCCAAAGGCGCCGGCGATGAGCATCGGCACGCGGCGGCCGACGAAGCCCTGCGACATCAACGACTCCATCGTGTCCGTCGAGTACAGCGGCAGCTCGGGATCGATCGCCGCGAGCTGCTTCCGGGCCTGCGCGAAGAAGGCGTCCGGATCGAGGGCGGTGCGGGCGACGAGCACCATGCTGTAGCCGTAGTCGGGATTCTGCGCCTGCGGCATATAGTACGCGCCGACCGGCACGGAGCTCGGCGTCGGATCGGACATCTGGACTTCCTTCACGACGCCCACCACGGTCATGAATCTGGTCTTCGGCGTGATCGCCATCACGCTCTCGGCGCTCTCCGGCAGGTACATGCGCCGGCCGAGGGGATCCTTTCCCGGCCAGAACTTCCGCGCCAGCCGCTCGTCGACGATGATGGTCGGCGTCGCGTCCGCCGTATCGCGCCGATCGAAATACCGCCCCCTGACGAGCGGCGTCTTCATCGTCTCGAAGTAGCCGTCACTGACACCCGATTGCCTGGGGGAAATGAGCGACTCGCCCGGCGCCATCGTGTAGCCCTCGGCCAGAATCACGCTGTCGTTGTTGTCGCCGCTGAACGGCAGTTGCGACGTGAAGCCGGCGGACTCGACGCCCGGCACGGCGCGAATCGCTATGAGGG
>JANOGJ010000143.1:0-2730 GCA_031405995.1 Acidobacteriota bacterium | reverse complement strand
GAAGGGATGCGGCCAGCAGGAGAACCGACAACGAGAGAACGTGCCGGCGCATGGCACGAGTCTATGGCTGAACCTGAGCGGTTCGTCGGTAAGATAGGACATCGAGCCGAATTGGTGAGTCCGCAATCACGTCGCGCCACGATTCCGCTGCTCGCCCTGCTCCTGGGCGGCGCCGCCGAGTTGGCCTCAATCCGTCCTGGCCAGACGCCGCAGCAGAGCCCGGTCTTTTCATCAAAAATTCAGGGCGTGCTCGTCGACGTGCTCGTCACCGAGCGCAACAGGCCCGTCGCGGGCCTGAAGGTGTCTGACTTCGAGCTGCGCGACAACGGCGTGCTGCAGACGATCGACGCGGCCGAGATCTCCGACGCGCCGTTGAATGCGGTGCTCGCCCTCGACATGAGCGCCAGTACCGAAGGCCAGCGCCTCGCGGACCTGAAGGCGGCGAGCGCCGCGGTCGTCAGCGGCCTCCGCCCGGGCGATCGCATTGCCCTGACGACCTTCAACCACGCCGTCGCGTCGCGCCTGGCGCTGACGGGCGCGTTCGAGGCGGTCAGCGCGGTGCTCGATCGGCTGTCGCCGGCGGGGGAGACCGCGATCCTGGACGGCGTGCACGTGGCGCTGATGACGTCGCAGGCCGAGCCGGGCCGGTCGCTCGTGATCCTCTTCACGGACGGCCGCGACACGATGAGCTGGCTGCAGGCCGACGAAGTCGTGGAGAGCGCGAAGCGATCGAATGCGGTGTTCTATGCCGTCGCCACTGGCGGCGCGCGCCAGTGGTCCGTGTTGAGAGACCTCGCCGACACCACCGGCGGCCGCGCCGTCGAGATTGAGACCGGCGCCGACCTGCACGGGCAGTTCGAGCGTATTCTCCGGGAATTCCGCAGCCGGTACGTGCTGACCTACACGCCGCGGGGCGTGTCCGAGAGCGGATTTCACCGGCTGGCCGTGCGCGTGCGCCGCGGCGGTCTGTCGGTGAAGGCGCGCCCGGGTTACGTGGCGGGTGGAGACGACCGGCCATGACGGTTCGCCTGGCGGTCGCCGCATGGGCCGGCCTCGCGCTGCTCGGCGACCAGGGCGCAGCCCAGATGCGACCCGATCGCGCCACCGCGACTCATCTCGTCGTCGTGGAGGAGTGGATTCACGCCGTCGAGCTACACGTCCCCGGCCGCGCGGATCCACCCCTCCGTTGGGTCCACGCGCTGACACCTGAAACCCGTCGATCGTTGAACGAAGGCCTGGCGATCTTCTTCCACACGCTGGCGGGCAAAGGCCTGGTCACGTCCACGCCAGAAAGCAGTCGCCTGGCCGAGCTGGGCCGGGACACGGCCAAGAATCCGGGCGCGAACATGTTTCTGAAGCGGGCCGCCGTGCTCCACGCCGACGCCGCGATGGCCGGCTCGATTGTCACCGTGGCGCCAACCGCGGGCCAGGCGCCCAGCCCCACCGGGCTCGTGCGCGCCAACGATGGCGAGTACGCGGGCGTCGTCGTGGCCGACTGGAACTGGCCTTTTGCGAGGAGCCTGCTCGAGCGGCTGCATCCGTCGCCCGCTGACGATCCGTTCGTCGCCCTGTGGTATCACGCGACCGCCGCCGCGCTGCTGCGGCCCGGGCACTACGGCGAAGCCAATCCTCACCTTCAGCGTGCGGCGGCGCTTGTGCCTGAGGCCCCGTGGGTGGCCTTCGATCGGGCGTGCTATTCCGAGGGCCTCACACTGCCGCGCGCGCGTGAGGCGCTGGATGACCCGCGCACCCGGCAGGCGCTCGGCGAGCGAACCATCGCCCCCAACCCAGGGAAGCGCGGGCCTGATGTCGTGACGGTGCCGGCCGAACGGCCGAACAAACTCAAGGACGAGGCCGAGGCGGAGCGGCTGTTTCGTCGCGTGATCGCGCTCGACGCCTCGATCGTCGAGGCGCGTGTGCGGCTGGGCCGCCTGCTGGACAGCCGCGGGCGCCACGCTGACGCGCTCGGCGAGTTGACGGCCGCGCTGGCCCGGCCGAGCGATTCGGTGACGGCGTTCTACGCGCACCTGTTTGCCAGCCGGGCCGCGCGTGCGCTCGGCCAGGGAGAGGTGGCCTCGGCGCACGTGCGGGACGCCCTAGCGCTCTTCCCCGACGCGCAGTCGGCGCTCCTTGCCCAGAGTCACCTCGCGCTCGCGCGCGGTGACGCCGGCGGGGCTCTCCTGCCCATGCACCATCTGGCCGCGCTCGATCCCGACACACGAACCGATCCCTGGTGGCAGTACCCGATGGGCGCGGGGCGCAACGCCGACGCCCTGCTGGCCGAGATGTGGGCCGCCGTTCGCCGTTAGAATAGCGGGCACTTCAGGAGGATTCATGACTGCACGTTTCCCGGTGGCCGTCGTCATCGTCTGCGCCGGCCTGGCCCTGACATCGGCCACGAGCGCCCAGCAGCGCGCGCCTGACGGCGTCATCATCAACGACGACGGCTTTCCGCAGTACTCGACATTTTCCCTTTGCGCCATCGACCCGGCGACGCAGCAATCGGGCGCGGCGGTGACGACGCGCGTGCCGTTTGTCGGGCGCGCGGTGCCGCACGTGCGCGCCGGCGTCGGCGCGGTGTGCACGCAAGCGTCGACCCAGGTGCTGTACGGACCGCAAGGGCTGGACCTGCTGGCGAAAGGCGTCGAGCCGAAAGCGGTGCTCGAGCAACTCCTCGCCAACGACCAGCAGCGTGAATCGCGCCAGGTCGGCGTCATCGACATGAAGGGC
>JANOGJ010000133.1:0-3012 GCA_031405995.1 Acidobacteriota bacterium | reverse complement strand
GCTGATGGCCAAACACGTCGCTACGCGGGCGTAGTACCATCCGGGCGTGGACGTCTCTCAACTCAGGCAGCGCATTCTCCACGCGTTGGACGCCGCGCGGAAGGACGCGACCTTGCGGCGCACCGAGGTGGATCAGGCCGGCGCGGCGTTCGCGACGTTTCTCGAGACGGTGGCGGTGCCGCTCCTCAAGCAGGCCGAGAGCGTGCTGCGCGCCGAGCATCAGGCATTTTCCGTCCACGCGCCCGCGGGCAGCGCGCGCCTCGTGAACGACGCGGCTCAGCAGACGTTCGTGGAGCTGTCGCTCGACACCTCAAGCGCCATGCCGCAGGTGCTTGGCCGCGTGAGTCTCACGCGCGGGCGTCAGGGCGTGGTGGTGGAAGAGCGGGCGGTTGCGCCCGGCACGTCCATCGCGGCGATCACGGACGCCGACGTCGCGGAGTTTCTTGTGACCGCGATTCCGACGCTCGTCGTCAAGTCCTGATAATTCCTTTCGCGGCGAGCGCTCGAATCGTCACGTCGTCCATTCCAAGGTCCTTCGACAGCACGGCCTGCGTGTGCTCGCCGAGCGTGGGCGGCGGTGTTCGGACCTGGCCTGGCGTGTCGGAGAGCTTCGTCGGGATCCCCAGCACCTTCAGATCGCCGATGGTGGAGTGGGGCAGGACCTCGACCATGGCGCGCGCGAGGATCTGCGGATCCGCCAACGCCTCGCCAATCGATCGCACGGCGCCGCACGGGACACCCGCGTCTCGCAGTTCGACGACGAGCGGGGCGAGCGGCCGCCTGGCGAACACGCTCGCGAGCGCGGCCCGCAGCGGGTTGTACGCGCGAACCCGTCCCTCGTTGGTGCCGAATCGCGGGTCGGCGCGCAACCCCTCGAGCCCCAGCGCGTCGCACAGCCGGTGCCACTGCGCGTCGTTGCCCACCGCGAGCACGAGAACGCCGTCGGCCGTGTCGAACGTGTCGTACGGCGCGATGGTCATGTGGCGATTGCCGGCGCGCGCCGGGGTGTCGCCCGTGGCGAAGTAGCGCGCGGCCTGATATGTCAGCAAGCCGGTCACCGAGTCGAGCAGGCTGATATCCACCAACTGACCGCGGCCCGTGCGCGCGCGGGCGAGGAGCGCGAGCAACATGCCCTGAAACGCGAACATCCCTGCGGCCAGATCTGCGATGGCGACGCCCACGCGGACCGCCGCGCCATCGGATTCGCCCGTGATGCTCATCATGCCGCTCTCGGCCTGCGCCACAGCGTCGTAACCGGGCTCGTCCCGGCGCGGTCCGGTTTGACCGAACCCAGAGATCGACACGTAGATCAGGTTCGGGTGTCGCGCCGACACGTCGGTGTATCCCAGTCCGATCCGATCCAGCGTGCCTGGCCGGAAGTTCTCCACGAGGACGTCGGCCCGGGCGACCAACGACGCGAGCACCTCGCGGCCCTCGGGTGACTTGAAGTCGAGGGCGACGCTCTCCTTGTTGCGATTGATGCTGAGGTAGTACGCGCTTTCGCCGGCGAGGAAGGGCGGGCCCCACGCCCGCGTGTCGTCGCCACCTTTCGGATGCTCGATCTTGATCACGCGCGCGCCCATGTCGGCGGCGAGCATCGTGCAGTACGGGCCCGCCAGCACTCGAGACAGGTCGAGAATCTTCAGGCCGGACAGCGGCGCAGGATTCACGACCGCGCTCGTTTCGCGACCGTCACGAGATCCGTCAAGAGGGCATACGCCGTCTTCTCGAGGCCGCCGCCGCGCTGCATGATGACGACCCGTCCGAGCGGCCACGTGTCGATCTCGAGCGCATTCGCCTGGCCGTCGGTCGTTGCCAGCGGATCGCGCGCGTCGAGTTCCTGCAATTCAACGCGCACGTCGGTTTCGCGGCCGCGCCCGGTTCCGCTGGCCACGAGCTTGAGCCGGCGGCCGGCGGCAAGCGCGGCCGATGCGCGCGCCGCTGTCTCGGGCCCGATGCCCTCGCGCTGGACCCGGAGCGGCGTCGTCTCCGCGCCGAGCCAGACATTGGCGAGCGCGGCCGCCTTGGCCGCCGCGTCCCACCCGTCGACGTCAAGCGACGCATCGGCTTCCGCGATGCCGGCGGTCTGCATCTCGCCGAGCGCGCGGCCGAACGGTTCGCCGCGCTCCATCGCCGTCAGGAGATAGTTCGTCGTGCTGTTGACCACGCCGCGGAACCCGTTGATCGTCACGGCGGGCATCGTCTCGCGCACGAGATTGAACACCGGCACGCCGTCCATCACGGCGCCTTCGAACAGGAACGTCACGCCCGCGGCCGCGGCTTCGTCCGATAGCGGCTTCCACGCAAACGCCACGGGGCCTTTGTTGGCCGTCACGACATGCGTACCGGTGTCGAACGCGGCGCGCACGTGCGCAATCGCCGGCTCGCCCGACCGGACGTCGAGCGTCGTCGTCTCAATGAGCACGCGGGTCTCGGCACGCTGGGAACGTCGCGCAAGCCACTCCAGTGCCGCGGGCACCGATGCGGATCCCCCGCCGCCCCCGGCCAGGTACTGCGCGATTCTGCGATCGTCGAGACCCGCTTCGTCCAGAATCATTCCGTGCCGCCGCGTGACGATGCCGGCGATCACGGGTTGGATGTCGAAGGCCGCGAGCGCGTCGCGCGATTCGTCCAGGAGCGTCACGAAGCGCCGCGCGACGTTGCCGTACCCGGCGAAGAGCAAGGTCAAGACCACGGGGTCGTACCTCGATCTGTGGAAAACTCATGGGACGTCAGAGTCAACGGGGTCGTACCTCGGTCTGTGGAAAACTCCCGGCAACCCAGGGATCGCAGATGCAGCGTCGTTTGTTCGTCGGTGGTTTGCTGGCCGGTCCGTCGTGGCTGGTCGCGCCCTCCGCCACGGCCAAATCGCGCACTGGGCGCGATGTGCCGCTGGTCGGCGTTCTGGCTGCGACCGGCTTGACGTCGCTGGACTACCTGCGCCAGGGCCTGCGCGAACAGGGTTATGTCGAAGGGCAGAGCGTCAACTTCGCCTTTCGCTCGGCCGACGGC
>JANOGJ010000116.1:0-2082 GCA_031405995.1 Acidobacteriota bacterium | reverse complement strand
AAGTCGCCCGCCTTGTCGAACCGTCCGCCCTTCATGCGAAGGAGCGGCTGCGTCAACCGATCGTCGCCGTACAGGATCTTGGCGTTGGCATAGCCTTTCACGCAGAGCAGCCCGCGGTTGACCGGACTGTCCGGATCCCCTTTGACGGCGACGATCCGCCCCTCGCGCGTGGCGATCTGGATGCCGCAGCCGACGCCGCAGAACCGGCACACGCCCTTGTCCCAGGTCCACTCGTCCTGGACGACGCGAGCCAGCGCGAGGGCCGCCGCGGGAAGCTGCATGCCCACGGCGGCGCCGGTCGCGGCGGCGATGCCCATCTTCAGAAGACGGCGGCGGGTCGCGTCCATCAGGAACTTTCCGATGCCGGTTCGCCGGCGGCACTCGGGCCGGGCGACGCGACGACGTGGTACACGAGTTCGGCGCTGATGACACCGGCCTCCCGGCGGACGCGCTCGAGGGCCCCCTGCTCCCGCTCGATATCCGTGGTCTCGATCGTGATGACGAGGCGGCCGGTCGCCGCCTCCTGGTGATGCACGTCCACGCCGGGAAGGGCCGACAGGCGAGCGGTCACGGCCGACAGATCGTTCGGCAGCGTGCGGACGATGACGCCGGCAATGCTGTCGTAGCCTGGTGCGTCGGGCACAGCGGCCTCATTATATGGGCCGGCGTCGCGCCCGTCGGCTCGCGGCGCGCCTACTTCACGCGGCGCCAATCCCCACGGCCGAGGCGCGCGTGACGGCGTGTCAGCCTCGCGCCTGGCGGGCGCGGGTCAGGTGCGGCACGATGCCGAGCAGGCGCTGGATCACCATGAGCTGCGCGCGGTGGTGCATCTCGTGCTCCTTGAGGCCCAGGAGCATCTCGAAGCGCGACTTGCTCGGCGGATCGACCGGCGGCGGAAAGCTGACGGCTTCGGCCAGCACGTCGTCGGTGAGCGACTCCAGCCACGTCGCCAGCGTCTCGCCGTTTTCAGCCAGCGCGCTGAGCAGAGCGGTCCGGGTCGTCAGCGTGGCCTCGTACGCGGCGATATCCGCCATGTAGCGGCCGAAGTCCTCGAACGTCACGAAGGTCTTGCGTTCGTCGGCGTGCAGCACTCGCTGCCAGCGCGTGCCGGCCGCCATGTGGGCGAGCGTTTCAGCGACGGACCGCGTCTCGGGAGCCGCTCGGAAGCCGTACGACTCCTCCGGAATCTCCTGAGCGACTTGAATCGTGTTCTTGCGCACGACGCGGAAACTGCGGGCGAGATCCTTGCCTGAGTAAGAGGTCACGGACGGAGAGTGTACAGGATGCGGGCTGGCTCGGGATGTGTCCTCCGCAGGCGCCACGGGCACTCTTTCCGAAGGAATCTGCGGCATTCACTCTCGCCGCGGGAGTGGCAAGCCTCTTGCTCTACAGCAGGGCAGGAGGTCGCTCATGCGAACCATACCTGCTGTTCCGCTGCTTACGCTCGCGACGCTCGCTCTTTCGGCCACGCCGCTCGCCGCGCAGGCGCAGCGCGATCGCGGCCCGGCGTCCGCGCAGAGCACGCAGGCCGTTCCGCGCGGCGACCGCGACAACCAGGGCCGCGGCTACGATCAGGATCGCGGCTACGACCGGGGCCGCGGCGATCGCGACGACGGCCGCTACGGACGTGACGACGGTCGCTACGGCCGCGGGAACGCGCCCGTCTTCCGTCACGACTTCGCGTTCCGATCGGGCTTCTCCGACGGCTACGAGGCCGGCTTCGACGACGCGCGTGACCGGCGCCGGTACGACCTGTTCGGCGAGCGCCGCTTTCGCGGCGGCGATCGCGGCTACGACCGCCGCTACGGCCCGCGCGACTTGTATCGCGCGCGGTACCGCGACGGCTTCGCGCGCGGCTACCAGGACGGCTTCGAGGACGCGCGGCGCTACAGTCGGTACAATAGCAGGCCGTGGTGGTGGCCGTTCTTAGGAAACTAAGAACTCAGAACTGAGAACTCAGAACTTCGAACTGCGACCTCCCGCGGATGTCGGGAGCCCTCGCAGTTCGAAACGGTTGTATGTGAGACGGGCACTCTACCGCGACGTCCAATTCACCGGACAACCCTGCCGCCCGATGGCTCG
>JANOGJ010000107.1:0-4322 GCA_031405995.1 Acidobacteriota bacterium | reverse complement strand
GAGGTGTTGCCCAAAGCAGCGGCGCTTTGGGCCAGCTATCGTGAGTCGGTTAAGCCAGAAAGACTGGTTCGACTCGGCGTTCGGTACATCAACCGCCTGCGGTTGCCGCAACCGGTAGATCTTGCTGGATACCTGACCGCGCCTCCGACACTGCCCGAGACCTTGCCCTTTGCGTTGAGATCATATCTGACACGTCTGGTGTTGCATGACTTAGAGGCGGGTAACTCTGTGACTGTGACTCAAGCTAGTGAACCTTCTACCGATGAGGATCACATTGTTGTATTGCTGGATCTCGACGCATTTCGCGATGTCGACATGGAGCCAGGGGACGAGCGCGTGATGCCCATACTCGAATCGCTAAGGCACCTGAAGAACCGGGCCTTCTTTGGAAATATCAGCGAACGAACCGCGGAGATGTTCAAGTGACTATTCTTGCGGCTCAAGTGAAGCGTGGCGGCATCCTGTTCCCCCTTCCTCCGTCTCGAGGCGTGAGTCCTGCCGCAGAGGAACTTCAGGAGATCATCCGTAACACGTTGGCAATCCTAGCGGCGAGTATTGCCGTTCAAGGCACGTCCGAGACTGCAATCAGGGAATTGAGGCGTCTTCAGACATCCGCTTCCAAGCTGAACTGGGACGGTTATGGATCCTTGCCGCTCGATGCACGGTCAATTGAGCACGCCGTCAAGTTCCTTCACGCCCTTCCTACAACGGCTCCAACTCCAGACGTGAGTGCAGATCCAGATGGTGAGGTCGATCTGATGTGGTTCGTCGATCCACGCCGGACGCTCTCGGTGAGCGTCGGTCGAGGCGGTCGACTTGTCTATGCTGCCCTGCTTGGAGACACCGAGAGCTATGGAACTGAATGGCTAGCTAATGAGATTCCCCAACCCATCCTCTACAACCTTTCACGAGTTCTAGAAGCCGACTTGTGAGCCCGTGCCGTGAAAGCTCCAGAGGCCCCTCATTCGAAACTCTCTCGCTTCATTTTTGAGAGCGGGAGAGTTAGTGGAGGCAGGCCGAATCATCGAGCATTCATGCCGCCGCCGGATCTGGAGCTCTCAACCTTTAACGTAGATGATTTGAATACTGATCAGATTTGGGGCATTGGTGATGCGCTTCGATCTTCAATTGCAAAGGAAAACCTCTACGGTCGTGCGGACCTGCTGGCAAGAGATGTCTACCAGGTCAATTTGCGAGCTCTTCGAGACGACGAACCGGCACGCCACGTAGTTGTCGTTGGCTGGCCAGAAGACAAGGCCCAACAGAAGAATAAGGCCCAACAACTGGCGGCCGCCTCGGCTTACGTTGCGCGATGACCTCAGGCTGCCGCAAAGACGGTGAAGGTGGGAACCGGGGCCCAGCCAAGGGCGCCTCAGTCATTCCTAAGCGCCGTTGCCGGATCGACCCGAACCGCGCGCCGCACCGCCGGCCAAGCGGCGGCGACCGCAGCCGCGGTCAAGCCTGTGGCCGCGATGACAATGGTCAGTGGATCGCGGGGTGAGATCCCGAAGAGATAGGTCGCCAGCAAGCTGGTCAACCCGACCACGAGCAGTCCACCGGCGACGAGACCGGCGACGGCGATGGTGGCGACGCGGCGCAGGATCGCGCCGGCAATGATCGGCCGGGTCGCACCGAGCGCCGTCCGAATGGCAAACTCCCGCGTGCGCTCGCCTACAAACTGCGCAACCGTCGCGTAGAGTCCAGCGAGCGCGAGCAGGGCCGCAATCGCGCCGATCACGAGACTCAGCCGGCTCAGCACACGTTCTTGTGCGATCTTCTCGTCGGCTTCGACACGCAGGGACGTGATGTCGTTGACCGGCACCGCCGGCGCGGCTTCGCGCGCGACTTGACGAATGAGCGCCGCGACCCCCTCGACCCGCCCAGCGGGTCGCACGAGCGCAATCGAAATCCGAGAGACGCCGAACGGCTCGTAGGCCAGCGGCGCGACACCTCCGCGGACGTCGGATCCAACCGCATTGCCGACGACACCGACAACCGGGTGCGTTTGCCAGGCCTTGCCTCGGCTCAATTGGAGAATCTCCCGGCCCACAGGCGGCTCCGTCCCGAACATCTCCCTGGCGAGCGCCTCGTTCAGAATAATCGGAGAGCCATCCGCGCGCAGTCCAGCGGCCTCGGCTGCCGAGAACGCCCGCCCGTGAAGCACGGGGATGCCCAGCACCGAAAAGTACTCTTCGGTGACGTAATGCGACCAGATCTTCGCGGCTTGTGCGTCGTTCTGGCCGGCCAGCCGGATCGAGCTGCCAGATACGCCCCCGAGGGGCGAGAACAATGACATCGCAACGCCGTCGATTCCGGGCGTCGTCTTGAGCTGATCGCGCAGGTGCTTCATCGCCGCGGTCGTCGCGGCGTCGTCGTAGCCCGCACGCATGGGTTGAAACGAGAAGGCGAGCACGGCATCCGGCTGGAAGCCAAAATCAACAGCCTGCAGCCGATGAACGGACTGCGCAAGAAGCGCAGCCGCCACGACCAGGGCAAACGACAACGCGACCTGCGCGCCGACGAGGGAGGTCCTCAACCAGCCGGCGTGTCGCGTCGCCCGGCTCCCAGACGCCACGCCCATGCGGATGTCGGCACGCGCGGCGAGCATCGCCGGAATCAGCCCAAAGAATGCGATCGTCATCGCCGAAGCTGCGGCGGAGAACGCGGCCACTCGCCAATCGAGACTGAGCTCGTCGAGGACCGGCAGGTACGACAGCAGGCGGCTCGTGCGGAAGAGGGACGTGAGTATTGCGCCAAGCCCAAGGCCGAGAAGGCCGGCGCCAAGCGACAGGCCCGCCGCTTCGACGAGCAGCTCGCGAAGAAGCCGCATGCGGCTCGCCCCAAGCGCATGACGGACCGCCAGATCCTGGCGGCGCCGCAGGTGCCGCGCGAGCATCAGGTTGGCGGCGTTGGCGCACGCGAGCACGAGCAGCAGGGCAACGCCCGCCAGCATGACGCGGAAGACCGCCAGCATTCGCGTCCTGGAGAGTCCGATGCCATCGGTCAGCCCCGGAAACGCGAAGGGCCAGAACGTCCGTTGGCCGATTCGGGACTCGCCGACGGCGCTGAACACAGCAGTCAGTTGTGCCTGGACCGCGGCCAGCGACGCGCCCGGCGCCAGCCGCCCGACCATTTGTATGGCGCCGTACTTCCAGTCCTTGTCGGATGGATCGAATGTCCGGCCGGACGCCAGCGTCAGCCAGCCATCTTCCTGTCTCAGACGGTCGAGGCCCTGAAAATCCCGCGCGACGCCGATGATTTCGAAAGGCTGTCCGCTCACGAGAACCCGGCGGCCCACAACCGCGGGATCCTCATTGAATGTCCGACGCCAGAACCGCTCGCTGATGATGAGAACGTTGGTGCCGGTCGATTCGTACTCGTCGGTTGTGAACAGACGCCCAAGCCTCGGACGAACACCCAGTACCTCGAAGAATCCGCGCCACACCGTGAAGAGGGACGCCGTCCGGGGCGGTTGTGCGGGATCGACCGCGACGGCCTTTTCACCGAAGTCCCACCCTGCGAGGCCTGTCAGCGCGGGCGTGTGATCGCGCATCGCCTCGAGGTGGGCGAACGACGTGCCCGCGCGCATCGGCGTCGTCGCGCCGGCCTGGATGTACACGCTCACGAGCCGGCTCTCGTCCGCCACGCCGGGCATTGGCCGGAGGAGCGCGTGGTTCACGACGGCGTAGGTGGCCGTCGCCGTGCCGGTGCCGAGCGCCAGCGTCAACATGACTGCCAAGGCCGACACGGGCTCACGCCGCATCCCGCGAAGAGCAAGTCGAACATCTGTACCGAGATTCCAGGCTGACGACCGAACTCCGGCAGCCGCCTTCGAGTGTCGCGCTTCGCGCGAGAACCTCATGCCGACTCTGACGATGTGCAACGCGAGCCAGAGGTCGCGCCGCATGCCGGTTCGATCGGCGCGTGCCGCTTCGTCCGAGAGATCACGCGCGACGGAATCTCGCCAGTGCTCGGGCACGAGGGCCAGCGCGACCCGCGCGAACGGACCGAGCCTCATCGCAGCCGCTCCAGGTCCGTGCCGACCGAGAGCCGATCGACGGCTCGTCGTGCCGCGCGCAGCGCGGCCATGCCCAACGGCCGGGTGCGGAACAACCGCCGTGCTTTCCCGCCCGGCTCACCTGTCGGGTCCGAGAACCAGGATTCCACCAGCCCCTTCGTCTCGTGGCGATCGAGCGTGATGTAGATCGACCCGCGCGTGAGGCGAACACCGGCCTCGCGCGCAATCAGCTCGCGAATCGGCACGGCGTAATGGCAGCCATTTCATTCAGTTGCAGGTTGATCATTTTACTTAATTCCAGGTC
>JANOGJ010000095.1:0-4090 GCA_031405995.1 Acidobacteriota bacterium | reverse complement strand
TCATGGTGGACTTCGGCATCTCGATCGTCCTCGTGCCGACGCTTCTCGGCTGGCTGAAGCCCGAGCCGCTGCCGCCGCCGCAGGAGAGGTGGCTGAAGAAGCCGCTCGACGCCGTGGCGGTGTGGAGCACGCGCCGCGCGGGTCTCATCGCCGTCACCGCCGTGGTGTTGACGATCGCCGCCGGTGTCGGCGTCAGCCGGCTCCGGGTCGACACGAACCACATGAACTTCTTCAGCCGCACGCACCCGCTGGGGCTGTCGGCGGCGGTGATGGACGGCAAGCTCGCGGGCATCTACACCTTTCAGATCTTCCTCGAGGGCCCCGCGGACTCGCTGCGGCAGCCCGATGCGCTGCGCCGGATGGACCAGCTTGAAGCGGGTCTCCGCACGCTGCCGTACGTCCGCCAGGTCACCGGCCTCCCGGACTACGTCAAGCGCATCCATCGCGAGTTGGGCGCCGAGCGCGTGGCGGCCGTTCCCGCCGACGCCGCGGTCGTCGCGCAGGAGCTGTTCGTGTTCTCGATGGCCGACGAGGGCCGCGCCGAGCTCGAGCGCTTCGCCGCGAGCGACTTCTCGAAGGCGCAGATCACCATCAACCTGGCGTCGATGAGCTCGGACCTGGTGTTCGAACAGATCAACATCGCCGACGATCGCGCGCGCGCGGCGTTCGCCGGCACGGACATCCGGCCCACGGTCACCGGATCCGGCCGCCTGTTCGCGATGCTCGACCACTACCTGGTGACGTCGCAGATCACCAGCTTCGCGACCGCGTTCGTGGCGGTGTTCGGCGTCATCTTTCTGGTCTTCCGATCGTGGCGATTCGGGCTTCTGGCGATGGTGCCGAATCTGTTTCCGGTGCTCGCGGTCTTCGGCGTGATGGGCTGGATGGACATCTCACTGAATGTCGCCACGGTCATGCTCGCGAGCGTCGCGCTCGGCGTGGTCGACGACGACACGATTCATTTCATCAGCCGGTACCGGAAGGAAACGGCCGGGGGCCGGTCCGCCCTCGAGGCGATCCGGCTCGCGACGGCGAACGAGGGCCGCGCCGCCCTCACGACCGCCGTGATCAACAGTTGTTCGTTCGCCGTGCTGGCGTTGTCCGAGTACAAGCCGAGCGCCTGGTTCGGCGGCTTGCTGGCCTTGACCATGGTCGTCGCGTTCCTCGCGGAGGTGTTCATCCTGCCGGCCACGATCACGCTGCTGCCGCGCCTGTTCGGCCCGGATCGCGTGCACGCGAAGGGGCGGGCGCCCGGGACGGCCGCGTCGTGATGTCGCTCTGGACCGCCGTCGTCCTGCTGGCCGCCCAGATGACTCCCGCCTCTTCGAAGGCCATCACCCTCGACGGACAGGTCGTGCTGCTCACCGACGCGCTGCCAAGGAAAGACGCGACGGAGTTCCGTCCGGCCGTCCTGCTGGATTTCACCGGTGGCGGGCCGCACGCGCGGTTCCGCGCGGAGGTTGGCGTCGAAGGACTCGTGGCGCGCCGCGGCGACACCGTGACGGCCGCTGCCGTCCGCCCGCGCGACGTGTGGGTCGAGCTGTCCGGCAAGCGAGGCGAGCTGCGGGCCGGCTACGGCCGCGTGATCTGGGGACGACTTGACGAAGTGCAGCCGTCGGATGTGATCAACCCGATCGACGCCGCCCGGTTTCTTCTGGATGGACGAAGCGAGGCACGGGTGCCGGTGGCGTTCGTGCGCGGGCGGCTGTTCGCCGGCGACGGGCTCGTGCTCGAGGGCGTCCTCGTTCCTCGATTTGGGCGCGGGTCGTTCGACCAGCGCGACGAGGAGACGTCGCCGTTCAACCTCATCCGCGACGCCATTTTGCCGGCGGGCGTCGCGCTCTCGAGCGATCGCGTCCGCCAGATCGAGCCCGCCATGACGTGGGCCAACCTGTCGGGCGGCGGGCGCATCTCGGCGACGCTCGGCAGGGTTGACGTCGCCTTTGCGGCGTTTCGCGGGTTCGACGCGTTCGGCCCGATCAGCTTCGAGATCACCGCGCCCGGGACGCCGTCGCCCTCGGTCATCGGCGAGCTCGTCGAGCGTCATCCGCGCTTCACGATGATCGCCGGCGACTTCGAGACCGTGGCGGGGACGTGGGCGGTGCGCGGCGAGGCCGCGGCGTTCGTCGATCGCCGCTTCGCCGGGGTCACCCGGCCCGGCTTCGTCGAGGGCCGATCGATCGACGCGGGCGTGGGCGTCGATCGGCGGTCGGGCGACTACCGGCTGTTCGCGTCCTTGCTGATCCACCGCGAGTGGTCGCCCGAGGATCCGGCGATCGATCGCGCCAACATGAGCCTCCTGGGATCGATCGAGCGTCCCTTTCGCCGCGAGCGCTGGCTCGCGCGCGCGTTCGCGATCGTGAATCCGGCCGACAGGTCCGGCTTCGTGCGCGGGCTCGTCACGTGGAAGCCGCGCGACAACGTCACGGTCGAGGCGTCGACGGGGTTGTTCCTTGGGACCAGCGACGACCAACTGGGGCGGTTCAAGGAGCGCGACTTCGCCTTCGCGCGCCTGCGGTACCATTTCTAGCGAATGGCGTTGTTGATCCCCGCCGCCAACCCCGGCCCCCTCACGGGACGCGGCAACAACACCTGGCTCCTCGACGGCGCCGAGCCCACGCTCATCGACGCGGGCATCGGGTTGCCGGATCATCTCGACGCCCTCGCGGGCGCGCTCGGCGACCGGCCGCTCGCGCGGGTGCTCGTGACGCACGGCCACGCGGACCATGCGAGCGGCGCGCCCGCGCTCCGCTCGCGCTGGCCTGACGTCGCGATGCACAAATGGACCGCGCCCGGCGAGACGGGCTGGTTGCCGCTGGTCGACGGCCAGTCCGTCCGCGCGGGCGCTCGCGACCTCATCGTCGTGCACACGCCGGGCCACGCGCTCGACCACGTGTGTTTCTGGGACGCCGAGAGCCGCGATCTCTACGCCGGCGACATGGTCGCACTTGGAACCACGATCGTCGTGCCCGGCGATCGCGGCGGGGGCATGCGCGCGTACCTCTCGTCGCTCGAGCGTCTGGCCGCGCTGGATCCGGTCCGCCTCTACCCCGGCCACGGCGCCGTCGTCGATCGTCCGCTCGATCTCATCGCGGAGTACGTGGCGCACCGGCGGCTGCGCGAGTCACAGGTCATCGCGTGCCTGGCCGACGGCGTCGTCACGGCCGAGGCCATCGTCGCGCGCCTGTATCCCGAGCTCTCGGAGGCGCTGAGGCCCGCGGCGCGACAGACCATCGAAGCGCACCTCAGCATGATTCGCGGATAATGCAGGTGGAGGCCGGGCCTTTAGGCCCGGCTTAGATGGAACACGTCCTCAGGAAACTGCTGCTCGGCATTCTGGCGCTCGGTCTAATCGGCGTGCTCGCCGACCTCGTCGTCCTGCAGCACTTCGAGGACTCCTGGCAGCTCGTGCCTCTGGTCCTCATCGGCCTCGCTCTCGCGGCGATCGGCTGGTACCTCCTCGGCGGCGGGGCCGTGAGCCTGCGGCTGCTGCAGGTGACGATGGCGTTGTTCGTCGTCGCGGGCGCGCTCGGCATGGTGCTTCACTATCGCGGCAACCTCGAGTTCCAGCTCGAGATCGACGCGTCGCAGCACGGCTGGGAGCTCTTCAAGAAGGTGATTCACGCCAAGGCGCCGCCGGCGCTCGCGCCAGGCGCTATGGCACAATTGGGCCTGCTGGGTCTGGCGTACGTGTTTCGCCATCCGGCGCTTGGACAGGAGCGATCATGAGAAAGCCGCTGCAACTTATTGCCACATGCGCGGTCGCGTTCGCGATCGTGTCGGCGGTTTCCGTGCGGGGCCAGGTGGGCGCCGGGTTGCTCGATCCGAACGTGGCTCCCGAGGCGCAGGTGAGCGCGCTGCCGCACATGACGCCGGCCATCGACAAGGAGCTCATGGCCAAGCGACCGTTCGGCAACGTGGTCGAGTTGAACACGTTTCTTCTCGGCCAGGGTCTGACTGCGGCGCAGACGGCTGAGGTGTACGCGACGGCGTTCATCCACGTGAACCTCAACACCGGGACACGCGAGGAGATTCTGCTCATCCCGCGCGCGGGCACGCGCATGGCGCGTGAGTTCGCCGAGTACCGGCC
>JANOGJ010000088.1:0-3318 GCA_031405995.1 Acidobacteriota bacterium | reverse complement strand
GTCACGAACGCGCTTTGCACCGCGCCCTGTCCAGCGCCCGAGGCGCCGCCGGCCGCGCCGGTCACCGTGACCTCTTCAATCGCGTCCAGCCGAGGCTGGACGATGGTGAAGAAACCGTCGGTCGACTTCAGCGTGTTGTCCTGGACGTTGATGCCGTCGAGCGTGATGTTGATCGCGCTCTGGGGCAGCCCGTTCACCGTGGAGTCGCGGTTGCCGCCCGGCGTGTTGACGCCCGGCAGGAATGTGATGAAGTCCAGCACGTTGCGGCTCGTGAGCGGCAGGCTGGTGATCTGCTTCGTGTTGATCGTGGACGAGACATCCGTCGCGCTCGTCTGCACGACCGCCGTCGCGGCCTCGACCACCACGGTCTCGCTGACGCCGCCGACTTCGAGCGTCGCGCGCACGACGGCCGGGACGCCGACGTTGGCGACGACGTCATTCAGGACGGCCGTCTTGAACCCCTGCAAGGTCACGGTCACGGTGTACGTGCCCGGCTGCAGGGCGGGAATCAGGAACGAGCCCTGCGATGAAGTCACGGTCGAGAGCACCGCGTTCGTGCCCTTGTGCTTGGCTTCCACGGTTGCGCCGGGGATCGAAGCCCCGGACGTGTCAACGACCGTCCCCGTGAGCTGGGACGTCGCCTGGGCGTACGCCGACGCGCTGGGTGCCGCTATCAAAGCAGCCAGCGTCAATGCGGACAGCAGTCGATGGTTCATTTGCTCCTCATCCATGGGAACCCCCGCCAGGCCTGCGGAGGGACGAATACCCTGTTTCCAGACGTGAACAGCCTGTATCAAGGGAATACTGACGCCCTGCATACCGGACGTCAAGTCCGGGCCGGTCCCCAGACCTCATGGAGGCCGGGTCTTTAGACCCGGCTCGCGCAGCACCGCATGGAGGCCGGGTCTTTAGACCGGCTGGCGCAGCCACCGCATGGAGGCCGGGTCTTTAGACCCGGCTGGCAGTTGGCGCGGGATTTGCGACGCGCTCGGCTCTGTGACTCGCCCGCGCCGCCTCGACTCAGTCGACTATCTGGGCATGCGCCAGTATTTCCTCACGATCAGCACCGGGCAGCGCACTCGCTGGTTCACTGACGCGACCGTCGTCGCCGAGGTCACCTTGCAGTTCTTGCGGGTCGCAGGCGACGAACAGGTTGCACTTTCTGCGTACTGCTTCATGCCCGATCACCTCCACGCGCTGGTGACCGCTGGTTCCGAGGCGGCCGACTTCCAGCGATTCGTTCGGCTCGCGAAACAACGCTCCGGCTTCTGGTTCACGCAGGCGCGCCGCCAGCGTCTCTGGCAGGAGAGCTACTTCGACAGAACCTTGCGCGAGAACGAGAGCCCAACCGAAGTGATCAAATACATCGTCGGCAATCCGGTTCGCGCGGGCTTGGTCGAGACCCCGGCGGAGTATCCGTTCTGGGGTTCGCAGATCTACTCGCGGGAGGAGATTCTGGAATTGATCGCGATCGAATCTGTGAGCCGGGTCTAAAGACCCGGCCTCCATCGGCACGATTCCGGCGTGAGCCGGGTCTAAAGACCCGGCCTCCATCGGGAATGAAGACCCGGCCTCCATTCAAAGACCCGGCCTCCATCTGTTGCCTTTCGGCGATAATCGCCGGCATGCCCCGACTTCGAATCGCCCTCGCTCTGGCCATCGGCGCCTCCGTCATCACGGGTCTCGGCGCGCAGCAACCCGCGCCGGCCGTAGACGACGTCCTGAACGCGCTGTCGTTCCGCAACATCGGGCCGTTCCGCACCGCCGCGTGGATCACGGAGCTCGCCGTGCCGGACACCCCGGCGCGCGACCACCTCTATACGATCTACGCCGCGACGCGGAGCGGCGGCCTCTGGAAGACCGTCAACAACGGCATCACCTGGGACCCGATCTCGGACAGCGTGAATGTCGCGGCGGTGGGGGCGGTCGCGCTCGCACCGTCCAACTCCCAAATCGTCTGGATGGGCGCCGGCGCGAACGACCTCGCCCGTTCGTCCTACTCCGGCGCGGGTGTCTACAAGTCCGTCGATGCCGGGAAGACGTGGCAGTTGATGGGACTCCCCGACTCCCACCACATCGCGCGCATCGTCGTCCATCCGAAGAACCCGGATACGGTCTATGTCGCGGCGATCGGTCACTTGTTCTCGAAGAACGAAGAGCGCGGCGTGTTCAGGACGATCGACGGCGGCAAGACGTGGCAGAAAGTCCTGTACGTGAGCGACGGTGTCGGCGCGATTGATCTGGTGCTCGATCGCCGTACGCCGACCTTGCTCTACGCCGCGATGTACGAGTGGGATCGGAATCCCTGGCGCCTCGTCCTCGGCGGGCCGGGATCCGGCGTGTACCGGTCGAGCGACGCCGGCGCGAAATGGCAGCGGCTCGACGGCGGCCTGCCGGCCGGCACGCTCGGGCGCACCGGCCTGGACCTCTACCAGAAGAACCCGAACATCCTCTACGCGCTCGTGGAGAACCTCAACCCGCGGCCGGAAGGCGTGGCGCGCGCGACGGACGCGTGCACGGCCGGCGCGCCGGGCGGCGCCGGAGCGGCGGGCGGGGCGGGCCGCGCCGGAGGCGGACGTGCGGGAGCGACCAGCGGTCCCGTCGGCAACGAAGTTTACCGGAGCGACGACGGCGGCAAGACCTGGCGCAAGACGCATAGCGACAGCATCGACGTCGGCGGCGGCAAGGCGCCGTACTCGTTCAATCAGATCAAGATCAATCCGAACAATCCGGACCACATCATCATCAACAGCGACACGATGTACGTCTCCACCGACGGCGGCAAGACGTGGAGCTGTTCCAACACGAACGGGTTCTTCCGCGGCGTGTTCGGCGACTTCCGCACGATGTGGTGGGATCCGGAGGACTCGAATCGCATCATGATCGGCAGCGACGGCGGCGTGAACGTCTCCTACGACGGCGGGCGGACGGCCGACTACTTCCCGAACATGCGCATCGGCGAGATGTACGCGATCGGCGTGGACATGGACGATCCGTACAACGTCTATGGCGGCATGCAGGACCACGATTCGTGGAAGGGGCCCTCGAACTCCGTGAGCGGCCGCATCACGCTCGAGCACTGGACGACGGTCGGGCCGGGCGACGGCATGTACAACCAGGTCGACCCGACCGATTCGCGGTGGGTATACAACACGCGCGAGATGGGCAATCACGGCCGGCTCGATCAGCAGACCGGCCAGCGGACCGTGATCGCGCCGCCGACGCCGCCCGGCGGCCCGCCCCTGCGCTACATCTGGCAGACGCCCATCGTCCTCTCGCCGCACAACCCGCAGATCGTCTACGCGGGATCGCAGTTCC
>JANOGJ010000083.1:0-2054 GCA_031405995.1 Acidobacteriota bacterium | reverse complement strand
CCATCCAGACGCTGCTCTCGGCGCCGATTTCCACGTCGCCGATGACCTGCGCCGAGCCGTCGACGTAGGCGGTGTCGTGTACGACCGGAAACCGGGTGCGGTACGGACGAAGCATAGAAGGATTATAGGGGTCGCCTATCTTACCGTCGGGTACTTGATGCCGAGCTGCTCGAGCAGCGTCTTGTACTTGGTCGGATCGAAGTAGAACTTCTTCATCTGCTCGCGGTACTTCGCCATGATCTCGCGGTTCAGCTCGATCGCGGGCTGGTCCTGGGGGCGGATGAGCGCCTCGTACTTCATCGTGCGCGTCTGGACGTCGCGGAAATAGCTCCACGACGCCGTGATGACCTCGGGTTTCATCAAGAGGTCGACGAGCGTCATGGCCTGGACCTTGGCGCCGGCTGTCACGCCCTTGTGCGCGAGGGGCGTCGCCATTGCGATGCCGTTGGCCCAGTTGTGTCCCGGCAGGCCCGGGATGTTCGACGGGTACGACAGCGTCACTGTCGGGACGTTCCAGGAGATATCGCCGATGTCGTCCGAGCCTCCGCCGGTGTTCGTCGACTGATCCACCGGCCCGCCCAAGTTGCCCACGCGCGTCGAGAGGCCGGACTGGTTGGAACCAATCTCCTTCTGCACGGCCCGGGCGAACGTCTGGTCCAACTCGCTCCATTCGGGCATGCCGACTTTCTGGATGTTGTCGTTGGTCACTTGCGCCACGGCGCGGTTGAAGTGGCGCGGCCAGGCCGACCCGAGGACTTTCGTCGGCAGCAGCGTCGTATCGGTCATCATCGCGGCGCCGGCGGCGATCTTGTCGGCCGTCGCCCACATGTCCTTAATGCCCTGAAACGTGACCTGACGCAGGTAGTACCACACGGATGCCGTCTGCGGCACCACGTTCGGCTGGTCGCCGCCGTCGACGACGACGTAGTGCGAGCGCTGAGCGAGGGGCAGGTGCTCGCGCCGGTAGTTCCATCCGACGTTCATCAGCTCGACGGCGTCGAGCGCGCTCCGGCCGCGCCACGGGCTGCCGGCCGAATGGGCGCTCTCGCCCTTGAAGCTGTACAGCACCGACACGAGTCCGCTGCCGCCGCCGTCGCCCCACGACACACCGAGGTTTGTGCCGACGTGCGTGAAGAGCGCGACGTCGACGTCCTTGAAGAGACCCGCGCGAATGAAATACGCCTTCGTGCCGACCAACTCCTCGGCGACGCCCGGCCAGATGCGAATCGTGCCCGGGATCTTCTCGCGCTCCATGATCTTCTTGAGCACGATGGCGGCGGTGATGTTCACGGCCTGGCCGGAGTTGTGCCCCTCGCCGTGCCCGGGCGCGCCCTCGACCAGCGGGTCGTGGTACGCGACGCCCGGCTTCTGCGAGGACTGCGGGATGCCGTCGATGTCCGAACCGAGCGCGATCACTGGCTTGCCGTTGCCCCACGTCGCCATGAAGGCCGTCGGGATGCCCGCGACGCCTTCCTCAACCGTGAACCCATTCTTCTTGAGGATCGCGACCAAGTACTTCGACGTCTCGAACTCCTGAAAGCCGAGCTCTCCGTAGCTGAAGAGCTGATCGACCATCTGCTGTGAGAGGTCTTTCAGCTTCTCGACCTCAGCGGCCGCCTCGGTCTTGAGCGCCGCGATGCGCGGCGTGTCGGCCGGCAGGTCCAGGGGCGGCGGGGGCGGCGCCTGGCCGCCGCCGCGACCCTGGGCGACGAGCGCCACCGTGGAGACAAGAGCGACAGCGCACGCAAGACGAAACGACTTCATGGTGTCCTCCACCCTGGCCTGAAGACCCGGGGCTCCATCCACCGGGCACGGTCCGCGATTATAGCCGCGTCCGATGCCATAATCGTCCGTGTGACCGCCCTCGACGCGCTCGGCCGGCCGATGCGCAGCCTCCGGCTGTCGGTGACGGACCGCTGCAACCTGCGCTGCCACTACTGCATGCCCGAGGACGAGTACGTCTGGCTGCCGCGTGAGGACGTCCTCTCGTTCGAGGAAACAGCGCAGATCACGGAGCTCTTCGGAGAGATGGGCGTAGACCGTTTGCGGCTGAC
>JANOGJ010000027.1:0-2213 GCA_031405995.1 Acidobacteriota bacterium | reverse complement strand
CGTTCGTGTTCGCGCGATCGGTCGGCACCGTCCTGTTCCGCATCGTGTTCGTCATCGGCCTCGGCTTCGGGGTCACGGGCATGTATTTGGCGGACCTGGTGGTGACGGCGATCCTGCTGACCTGCCTCTGGCCGTGGTTCCGGCCGCTCGTGGGCCGCGTCTTCTCGCGCGCCGATCTGGCCGCTGCGCTGCGCTTCGGCCTGCCGCGCCTGCCGCACGGTCTGGCGCAGCAGGGCCTCGACGCCGGCAACAAGCTGCTGCTCAATACCTACCTGCCGCTCAAGCAGGTCGGCGTGTACCAGAACGGCGTCACGTTCGGAACCGCCATCCGGTTCTTCACGTCGGCGTTCGAGACCGCCTGGGCGCCGTTCTACTACGCGACGTCGCGCGAGCCGGACGCCAAGGTGGTCTTCGCCAAGATGACGACCTACGGCGTGGCCGTGCTCGTGCTGCTCGCGGCCGGCACGACGGCCGTCGCGCGCGATGCCGTGCTCGTCCTGCTCTCGCCCGAGTGGATCGACGCCGCGCGGGTGATTCCCTTCATCGCGGTCGGCCTCGCGCTGCAGGGCGTCTACCTGCTGACGTCCATCGGCCTCAACCTCACGAACCGCACCGAGCTCTACCCCGTGGCGACATTCGCGGCGGTCGGCGTCGGCCTGGGGTCCGGCGTCGTGCTGATGCCGGCCTACGGGGTGCTGGGCGCCGCGGTCGCCTTCATGCTGTCCTACGCGACGCAGACCGTCGTCGCGTTCGTGCTGGCGCAACGGTGCTACCCGATGTCGTACGAAACCGGCCGGCTGTCACGGCTCCTGCTCGCCGGCGTGGCGGCCGCCGTCGCCGGCGTGTGGGCCGTCCCGGACCTGCCGCCGCTCGCGGCGGTGTTCGCCCGCGGCCTGGCCGTCATGGCGGTGTACGGCCTTCTGCTCTGGGCGAGCGGCTTCATGCGCGCGAGCGAGCGCGCGTTCCTCGCGGAGACGATCCGGAGCCTTAAAGTACAATGACTCGTCGATGAGAGTTGCTCCTCGCCTGCGGGAGGCCGTGGCGCGCCGCGCGCGCACGGTCCCGCTCGTGACCCGCCTGCTGGCCAGATTCCGCAAGCGCCGGTACGAGCAGCGGATCGAGGACTTCCTCGAGAAGAAGGACGGCCGAGCCGGTCGCCTGCCCGCCGGCATCGTCTATGAGGCGACCATGCGGTGCAACCTGCACTGCGAGTTCTGCTACGTGGGCGACCTGCTCAACATCGAGGGCGAGTGGCGCGAGGAACTGCCGCTCGAGGCGCTGCGTCGAGCGTTCCCCGACGAGCAGGGCCTCCAAGTCAGCCTCACGGGCGGCGAGATCTTCATGCGCAAGGACATCATGAGTGTCATGGAGGTCTTTCGCGACAAGGGCTACGTCTGCGGATACTTGACGACGAACGGCACGATCATCAGCGAGGAACGCGCCGACGCGCTGGCGGCGCTCGCCGAGAGCGGGTTCCTGAAACACATCAGCGTGTCGATTGACGGACCCGGCGAGCGGCACGACAAGGCTCGCGGCGTCGCCGGCACGTTCGAGCGCACGTCGGCCGGCCTCCGCCGGCTGCAGGCGGCCGCGCGCCGCCGCCACGCGCCGCTGCGGGTGAGCATCAACACGACCGTCGCGAACGAGACGCTCGACGCGCTCACGGAGATGGTGGACGTCGCCGAGGAGTTGGGCGTGGACGCCATCGGCCTGAACCACCTGATGTTCAGCACGCCCGAGGAAGTCGCCGAAACGGTGCGGCTCACCGGCGCGTCCGGTCCCGAGGCGATTTCCACGTTTGTCACCTCCAATCCGGGCGTCGACGGGAGGCGCGTCGCGGCCCAGGTGACCCGCCTGGCGGCCAAGTGCCGCGAGCGGAGCATCCGCTTCGACATGCGGCCCAAAGTACGGCCCGACCTCGCGGAGGCGTACTACACGCCGGGCGCGGAACTGGCCGGACGATGCCTGTATCCGTTCCTCAATGCGCGGGTGTCGTTCAGCGGCAAGGTGTATTTTTGTCCGTTCATTCGCGTCGAAGTCGGCGACCTGACCACGCAGTCGCTCGAAGAGGTGTGGACCGGCGACCGCTACGTCTCGCTCCGAAAAAAACTGGTCGAGGAAGGCATCTTCCCGGTCTGCCGCAGATGCTGCAAGGTGGAACTGGCGCCCGCGACCGCTGAAGCGACGATTCCCGCACCGGCCGAAGCGGAGGC
>JANOGJ010000884.1:0-1746 GCA_031405995.1 Acidobacteriota bacterium | reverse complement strand
GCGTAGGCCAGACTGTTCGACTGCGCGCCCAGGTAGTCCATGCGCTCCACGAGCGGGATGATCTGCTGCCACTTCTTTTGCTCGCAGGTTTTCTCGATGCCGGTGTGCAGGAAGCCGATGGTCGGTTCCATCGCGACGACCGTCTCGCCGTCGAGCTCGAGCACGAGCCGGAGCACACCATGGGTGCTCGGGTGCTGCGGCCCCATATTGACGGTCATCGTCTCGCTGCGAATCTCAGGCATGTTCAATCAACTGACAGATCACATGCAGAATCGTGCGATGCACTTCCTGCACCCGGGCGCTCGTCGTGCCCGGCACGTTCACGTGCACATCCACGAGGCCCGCCGTCTCGCCGCCCGAACGTCCGGTCAGGCCGATCGTGCCGAGGCCCGCCTGCCGCGCCCGCGTCAGGGCCAGGTTGACGTTGGCCGACGCGCCGCTCGTCGTGATCCCGAACGCGACGTCGCCCTTCCGGCCGAGCGCCTCGACCTGCCGCGCGAAGACCTCGGCAAACCCGAAGTCGTTCGCGATGCTCGTCACCACGGCGGAATCCGGCGTGAGCGCGATGACCGGTAACCCCTTCCGCTCGACTTCAAACCGCCCCACCAGTTCGGCCGCGAAGTGCTGCGCGTCCGTCGCGCTGCCGCCATTGCCGAACACCAGCACCTGGCGGCCCGCCGCGAACGCCGCCGTCATCATCCCCGCCGCCCGGACAATCGCCGCCGCCTCGCTCTCGGCCACGCGGCGGTGCAACTCGGCGGCCTCGCCGAATGCCGACTGCACGAGGTCGCGCTCAGTCATCAGTCACGCCGCCCGCCAGACCGCTTGAGCGCCGCGTCCCGACTGGCGCGCACGTTGGCCGCGAACTCCTCGGCCGTCAACTGCAACGGCGACCAGCCCGCCGTGTCCTTCCGGATCTGCACCGGGTAGTCCTTGCGCAGCGGATGCCCGTCCCAATCGTCCGTCATCAGGATCCGCCGGAGGTCGGGGTGACCGTCGAACGTGACCCCCATCAAGTCATACACCTCACGCTCGGGCCAGCCCGCCGTCGGCCACACCGATACCACGCTCGGCACCCGCGGATCGGCGGCCGGCACGCGGACCTTGACGCGCAGCCGTTTCGGGGTGCTCGTGCCGTACGCAGACCCGACACAGACCATGTGGTAGACCGTTTCGAAGCGCGGCTCGGAAGGCAAGTAATCCACGGCCGTCACGTCAGCCAGAAACACGAACTGGAGCGCGGGATCGTCGCGAAGCACGCGCGCCACCTCGACGAGGTGCTCACGGTCCACGACGATTGTGGGCATGTCGATCGACGCCACCGCCTCGAGCGCGGCCCCGGGCACCGCGCGGCGAACGACCTCGATGACGGAAGGCGCATCCATCAGTCTATCCGGCGCTCAGGCGCTCATCCGCTGCCGGTCGATCTTCCGCTGGAGCTGGACGATGCCGTAGATGAGCGATTCGGGCCGCGGCGGGCAGCCGGGCACGTAGACGTCGATCGGGACGATTTGATCCACGCCCTGGACAATCGCGTAGTTGTCGAACACGCCGCCGCAGGAGGCGCACGCGCCCATGGAGATCACCCACTTGGGCTCGGGCATCTGGTCGTAATCAGGCTGGTGGGATCAGGTACAGCGAACATGTCCGGATCGGCCGGCGTCAGGTCGAGCCAGGTGGCGAAGCCGGCGAAACCAGCGCCGTTCACCGCCATAGCCGGCATCGCTGCCGCCGGCACCAACTTGG
>JANOGJ010000637.1:0-4650 GCA_031405995.1 Acidobacteriota bacterium | reverse complement strand
CGGGCTCGTCCGGTTCCTGCCGTTCGGCAGGCCGGGATCCGTGCAGCCCTACGTGGGCGGCGGCATCGCGGCGGTGAACTTCCGCTACACCGAGACCGGTGAGTTCGTGGATCCGACGGACCTGACGATCTTCTGCGCCGGCACGCCCGGCTGCGCGAGCCCGCGCTACCTTGCCACGGGCACGGCGGTCGGCCCTGTCATCCTGGGCGGCCTCCGCCTCCCGGTGAACGGCGACATCTACGCGTTCACGATCGAAGGGCGCTACCAGATGGTCGAGGGCAAGACCGGCGGCGCGGTGGCCGGCTTCCTGGGCGACAAGATCGACCTGGGCGGCGGCACGATCAACTTCGGTGTGCTGATCCGCTTCTGACACTATAATTTCTCGGCGTTGCTTCAATCCCTCGCCGAGTTCGTCCAGCACCTCGCGGAGCGCTACGGCGGGCCCGGGCTCTTTCTCGTTGCCTTCCTCGACTCCTCCTTTCTGTCGCTGCCGGAGGTGTCGGATCTCCTGATCGTGTTCTTTGTCGTCCGGGATCCGTCGAACTGGATTTACTACGGCCTGATCACGACGGCCGGATCGGTCGCCGGCTGCTACGCGCTGTACTCGCTCGGCCGGAAGGGCGGAGAGGCGTTCCTCCGCCGCCGCTTCCACGAGCGCCACATCGATCGCGCGCTCGCCTGGTTTCAGAAATACGGACTGCTCGTCGTCATCGTGCCCTCCATCCTGCCCCCGCCGATGCCGTTCAAGATCTTCGTGCTTCTGTCCGGTGTCGCTAATGTGCGGCCATTGGCTTTTGTCTCCGCGGTCGTCATTGGACGCAGCTTTCGCTACGTCGGCGAGGCCTGGTTGGCCTATCGGTACGGCGAAGATGCCACGCGGTTCATCAGCGAGAACCTCGCCCAAATCTCCATTTGGCTGGCCGTCGGGGTGGCGGTCATCGGGGCCGGGGTCATCCTGTGGCGCCGCCGCCCAGGTAGGTAGAATGGGCCCGTCCGTGGCCGCCCCTGTGCTCTCGATCGTCATCCCCGTCCTCGACGAGGCGCCGAACCTCGAGCCGCTCCACCGGGAGCTCTCCGAGAGCCTGACGCGCTTCGGTCGGCCCTACGAAGTGCTGTTCGTAGACGACGGGAGCACGGACGGATCGTTCGAGGTCCTGACGCGGATTCAGCGTAGCGACGCGCGCGTGCGGGTGGTGCAGTTCCGCCGGCGCTTCGGCCAGACGGCGGCGTTCGCGGCCGGTTTCGCGCTGGCGCGCGGTGCGGTCATCGTCACGGCGGACGGCGACGGACAGAACGATCCGGCGGACATTCCCGCGCTCGTCGCGCGTCTCGACGAAGGCTACGACGTCGTCTGCGGCTGGCGGAAGGTCCGGAAGGACCCGTTCTTCAGCCGGCGGCTGCCTTCGGCCGTCGCGAACCGGCTAATCTCGTGGGCCACCGGCGTCCGGCTGAACGACTACGGGTGCTCGCTGAAAGCATTCCGCGCGGAGGTCGTGAAGCCGTTGCGGCTGTACGGCGAGATGCACCGGTTCCTGCCGGCGCTCGCGAGCGAGATCGGCGTGCGCATCGCCGAACTGCCGGTCAATCATCGCGCGCGGGCCGGCGGGCGGTCGAAGTACGGGATCGCGCGCACGTTCCGGGTGATGCTCGACCTGCTGACGGTCAAGTTCCTGGTCAGCTACGCGACGCGGCCGCTGCAGATCTTCGGACTGGTCGGCGGAGTGATGGGCGCAATCGGCGCCACGGTGCTCGGCTATCTCGGCTATCTGAAGATCTTCACCGGGGCTGAGTTATCGAACCGGCCGATCGTGCTCCTGGGGATCCTGCTGGTCTTCACGGGCGTGCAGCTCGTCACGCTCGGGCTGCTCGCCGAGATGCTCGCGCGGACGTACCACGAGTCCCAGGGGAATCCAGGCTACGTCATCCGTCAGGTGCTGCCGCCGTCCGCTGACGGCGACTGAGGTACACGACCGCACCGGTCGTCGAGAAGAGCATGATGAGCGCCGCGCCGATGAACGACAGGGCGAGCGCGGATTCGAGCGGCAGGCCGAGCCGGGTGAAGTAGGTCCCGAACACCCATTCACGCACGCCCAGCCCGTTCACGGAGATTGGCAACATCTGAAAGATCAGCGAGATCGGCACCAGGATCGCCAGGTGCGCGCCGGAGATCTGCACGCCGATGGCGTGCGCGACGGCGGCGTAGAAGCCGACGATCACGGCCTGGACCATGATCGCGCCGACAAAACACGCGAGGATCGCGCGTGGGGCGTCGCGGAAGCGGCTGAGCGCGCCCACCAGCCGCTCGATGCGCACCTCGACCCATTCCTGATGGATCGCGCGGAGCGGCCGCAGCATCAGGCCCACGGCGCGAGGCATCAGTAGGACGGGGACCGCGACGACGAGCGCCAGACCGAGCGCGCTCCAGAGCAGCCCGGGACCGAGCGGACCGATGGCGTCGCTCCCGCGTGCGGCCAACGTGGCGCCGGTCGCGGCGACGAACACCAGGCCGAGGAGACCGACGCCGCGGTCGACGAGCACGACGGTCGTCGCGAGCGTCTTCGACCCGGCCTGTCGCGCCGTGTCGCCAATCCGAATCACGTCGCCGCCGATGTTCGACGGCAGGAAGTTGTTGAAGAACGTCGCGACGAGAAACGAGTTCACGAGCGACGAGAACGGCACGCGCACGTGCTGCGCCAGCAGCAGCAAGTCCCACCGCCACGCGCTGATCAGAATCATCACGGAATAGAGCAGCAGCGCGCCGCCGAGCCATGCCGGGGACGCGGTCCGGGCCATCTCGGCCAGCCGGCCGAGATCCACGCCCGAGAGCAGCCAGTACAGCAGCCCCGCGCTGACGACGATCTTGAGAGTCCAGGTGAGCGCGGAGCGCACGTCGGTTCCGTTCGAGCGGCGTAGTGTACCATGCCGGGTCCGGACGATCATGGCCGTCATTTCCGTCGTCACGTCCGCGCCGCCGCTGACCGAGGGCGGACATCTCGTGCTCGCGCGCGCGCTCGAGCGCGCGCTCCTCGATGCGGGGCACCGCGCGGGCATCGTCACCACGCCGTCGAGCCGTTTCGGCCGGCAGGCGTCGGCCTACGCCGGCACGTGGCTCACCGACGTCGGCGTCACGGGCGCGGGCGAGCGCGTCGATCAGGTGATCTCCCTGCGCTATCCGAGTTACGCCGTCCGGCATCCGGCGCAGGTCTGCTGGCTCGTGCACACGATGCGCGAGTACTACGACCTCTGGGATCGTTTCTCGGCGAGCCTGTCGCCGCAGGGGCGGCTCAAGGAGCGCGTCCGGCGCCGGTTGATTCACTCGGCCGACACCCACTGTCTCCGCCGCGTGAAGCGGCTGTTTGCGATTTCGGGGGTCGTCCGCGATCGGCTCGCGCGCTGGAATGGCCTGGCCGCCGAGGCGCTCCACCCGCCGCCGCCTCAGCGCGCCTACCGATGTGACGCGTACGGCGACTACCTGTTTTTCGCGTCGCGGCTCACGCCGCTGAAACGGGCCGACCTGGTGCTGCGCGCGCTCGCGCGCCCGGAGGCCGGCCGGGCGCGCTGCGTGATCGCCGGCGAGGGCGAGGATCGGCCCCGCCTCGATCGCCTGGCCCGCGAACTCGGGCTCGAGACGCGCGTCACGTTCACGGGGCGCCTGGACGAGTCCGCGCTGCTCGACCACCTGGCGCGGTGCCGCGCCGTCGTCTTCGTGCCTGACGGAGAGGACTACGGCTTCGTGACCGGCGAGGCGTTCGCCTCCGCCAAGCCGGTCATCACGTGCGCCGACAGCGGCGGTCCGCTCGAATTGGTGCGGCCGGGTGAAAACGGGTGGGTGGCGGATCCTGATCCGGCGTCGCTCGCGCGCGCGATGGCGGAGGCCATGGACGGAAAGGGCGTCGCCGAGCGCATGGGCGCCCGCGGCCGCGCCGACATCAGCCGCCTGTCCTGGGCGGATGTCGTGAAGAAGCTGGTGACTGTCTAGCCTCCCGTTCTGAGGTCCTGCACTTTCTTCTCACCCAGCGCGAACGTCAGTTTGATGGCCGCCGCCGCGACCTGCTCCATGAACGCCGGGTCGCCCCAGTCGCCCGGCTCGAGATCCGTGACGACCGCCAGGTAGTACTCGCCAGGCAGGAGGTTGCTGAAGCGGTACTTGCCGTCGGCGCCAGGCCGGATCGTGCCGCGCATGCGGCGCGATGTCGTCGTCCATGACGTTCGGTCGGTGGGGAAGAGGAGAATCTGCAACGCCGGCACGGGCGCGCCCGCCGCGTCCGTGATCGTCCCCGACAGCTCGGTGAGTTGATCGGTCATCGTGATGACCGCACCTTGTGGGCTCCGGCCGCTCTGAATCTCGAAAGGCGCGTCGTAGGCCTCGCGCCCGTCCAGCACGATTGACTTCACCGCCCAGGTCGAGTTCCCGCTGTTGGTGGATACGCCTGCGCTCAAGCGGTACTTGCCGGGCATGACACCCGTCGCCGTGAACGTGCCGGACCTGTCCCCAGACACGGACCGCGAGGTGGATCCGGCACGAGTTGGGCCGAACGTCTCCAGTACGACGCGGACCGTGGACGGATCCGGCGGAGGCGTGCCCGACTTGCCCTCGAAGACCACGCGCCCGGAGAGCGTCATGGTCGGGGCGAGTGTCAGGACGAGCCC
>JANOGJ010000873.1:0-5574 GCA_031405995.1 Acidobacteriota bacterium | reverse complement strand
CGTTGCCCCTACTCGAACCGCAGCGCCTCGATCGGATCGAGGCCGGCGGCTTTGCGCGCGGGGTAGAACCCGAAAAAAATCCCGACGACGGCCGAGAAGAGCACCGCGGTCACCACCGCGTCTGGGGGGATCAGCGTCTGCCACTGATTGAGGCGGCCGAGCAGTTCCGAGGCGCCGTAGCCCACACCGATGCCAATCGCGCCCCCGACGAGGCTGATGACGACGGCCTCAATCAGGAACTGAAACAAGACGTCCGAGCCGCGCGCGCCGATGGCCAGGCGCAGGCCGATCTCGCGCGTCCGCTCGGTGACCGACACCAGCATGATGTTCATGATGCCGATGCCGCCGACCACGAGCGACACGAACGCCACGCCGGCCAGCAGCGACGTCATCGTGTTCGTGGCCTGCGTGCGGAGCGCGACGACGTCCTCGAGCGTCTGGACCATGAAGTCGTCGGCCTCACCCGGCGGGATCTCGTGGCGGATGCGGAGCAGGTTGGTGATGGCCTTGGCCGCATTATTGAGATCGTCGGCCGTCCGCGACGCCGCGTAGATGCGGTTCAGATTCTGCTGCCCCGACAGCTTTTTCATGACCGTCGTGTAGGGCGCGAAGGTCTGGTCGTCCTGGTTCTGCCCCCCGCTCGACGCGCCCTTGCGCGTCATCACGCCCAGGATCTTGAACATGTGATTGCGCACGCGAATCGGCTGGTCGGTCGGGTCCACGCCCTCGCCGAAGAGGTTGTCCGAGACGTTGGCCCCGAGCACGAGCACCTTGGCGGCCGAGCGGACATCCTCGGCGGAAAAGAAGCTGCCGTACTGCATCTGCCAGGACCGGATGTCGGGCAGGTCGACGTTCGTGCCCTCGACGCTCGTCTGCCAGTTCTGGTTGCCGTAGATGAGCTGCTGCCGCGTGCTCGCGATTTCGGCCACGAACGCCACGTCCGGCAGATCGCGGAGCGCTTTGGCGTCGTCTTCGACGAGCCGGGTGTTGCTGCCGCCGCCGCCCTTGGCCGCGCCCGCCGTGAAGTTGCCCGGCGAGATGGTGATGAGGTTGGTCCCCGCCGACATGACCTGCGCCTCGATCATCGCCTTGGCGCCGGAGCCGAGCGCCACCATCGCGATGACCGCCGCGACGCCGATGATCATCCCGAGCATGGTGAGCGACGTCCGCAGCTTGTTGCGGCCAAGCGCCTTGAAGGCGATGCGAATCGTCATGAAGATCGACATGGGTGACTCGGTGTCCTCGTCTGGAATGGTTACGGATGCGCCGGCTCGGCGTGGGTCTCGGGCGGCGCAATCTGGTCCGCCTCGGGCGGCGGCAGCGCCGCCAGTTCGTCGGCCGCGTTGCGCCGGTGCACGATCTGCTGGTCGGCCACGATTCGGCCGTCACGGAAGCGGATCAGCCGCGTGCCGTACTCGGCGATGTCGTGCTCGTGCGTGATCAGGATGACCGTGATCCCGCGATCCTTGTTCAGCCGCTGGAAGATGCCCATGACCTCGATGCTCGTCCGGGTATCCAGGTTGCCCGTCGGCTCGTCAGCCAGGATGATCGACGGCTCGTTGATGAGCGATCGGGCGATGGCCACGCGCTGCTGCTGGCCGCCCGAGAGCTGGTTGGGCATGTGATGGTGCCGCTCGCCCAGACCGACGGCGTCGAGCGCGGCGATCGCGCGCTTGTGCCGCTCGGCCGCCCGGAAGCCGTTCTGGTGGCGGTAGAGCAGGGGCAGCTCGACGTTGTCCAGCGCCGTCGTCCGGCTGAGCAGGTTGAAGCCCTGGAACACGAACCCGATCTTCTGGTTGCGCACGCGCGCCAGTTCGTCCTTGGACAGCTTCGAGACGTCGCGGCCGTCGAGCAGATACTCGCCGGTCGTCGGGCGGTCGAGGCAGCCGGCGATGTGCATGAACGTCGACTTGCCCGAGCCGGACGGCCCGGTCACCGCGACGAACTCGCCCGCCTCAATCTGGAGCGACACGCCGCGCAGCGCGCGGACCTCGTGGTCGCCCATCCGGTAGATCTTGGTGAGATCCGTGACCTCGATGGCGGCCATGCTAGTTGCCTCCCCGGCCACCGCCGCCGCCTCCGCGTCCGCCGCCCGGGTTGCCGCCGCCACCGCCGCCGGGCTGCATGCCGCCGAAGCCCGGCTGACCCCGCTGCGGCTGCCCGAAGAGAGACGAACCCGCGCCGGTCACCGCCGGCCGAGGCAGGATGACGCCCGTCACCAGCTGGTCGCCGACCTTGACGTCACCCGAGATCAGCTCGCTGAACGTGCCGTCCGTGACGCCGAGACGAACCTGGATTTCCTTGAGGTCGCCGGGTTTCCCTTCCTTGCCTTCCGTCCAGGTCCACACCGCGTTCCGCGATTCCGCCCGCGGGAGCGGCGAGAAAAACTCGTCGATCTTGATCCCCTCGGGTGCGCCCGTCGGCGTGGGCACCGGTGGGGTCTGCTGTCCCCCGCGCCCGCCGCGGCCCTGACCGCTCTGGTCGGCATTCTGGCCGCCACGTCCCTGGCCGCCGCGTCCGCCGCGCCCGCCACCGCCGCCCTGGTTGAACCGATCGCGCATCGCCTGGAGCTGTTCCGGCGTCAGATTGGCCATGCCGCTCTGCGCGCCAAACCCGCGGCCGCCGCCGGCGTTACGGTCGCCGCCCTGTCCGCGCGTGCCGCCGCTCTGAGCGCGCTGGTCCTGGCCCCCGCTGGCTCGACCCGCGTTCGCCTGCGGGCCCGCCGTACCCGGCGTACCTGCCGTACCCGTCGTACCTGCCGTACCTGCCGTACCTGCCGTACCTGCCGTACCCGTCGTACCTGGCGCCCCCGCCTTCGTGCTGCCGTTCGTGTCCTCACTAGGTCCGCTGAGCCGCCGGCCGCGACCCGCCGCAGGCGGCTCGAGGCCGAGCGCCGTGTACATGTCGCTGTTGGGCCGGAACCGGAACGCTGAATTCGGCACGCGCACCACGTTGGACGCGCGCGAGATGATGATCTTGACGGACGCCGTCATGCTGGGCTTGAGTCGGTAATCAGGGTTGTCGACCGTGATCCACACCGGATACGTCACGACGTTGTTCTGGTTCGTGGCGTTCAAGCGCACCGTGTCCACCTTGCCCCAGAACGGCTGCCCCGGGCCGTAGGCTTCCACCGTGAACGAGACGTCCATGCCGGTCCGGATTCGACCGACGTCCGCTTCGTCGACCCCCGCGGAGAGCCTGAGCTGCTGGAGGGGCGTGGCGAGCACGAAGAAGTTGGGCGTGGTCATGCTGGCCTGAACGGTCTGGCCTCTGTCCACGCGCCGCTCAACGACGACGCCGTCAATGGGTGACACGATCGTCGTGTAGGTCACGTTCAGTTTCGCCTGTTCCAGGAGGGCCCGGGCCGAGACCAACGACTTTTCGGCCGACCCGATCTGCGCCTCGCGGTTCTTGACCGACAGCTGCGACGCCTCGAGCTGCTGCTGGTTCTGCAGCCCCTTCTCGACCATCGTCTCCATGCGCTTCAGCTGGACCCTGAGGTCCTCGAGCCCGACCTTCTGGTTCGCGATGTCGCTCTCCTGGCGCTCGATGTTGGCTTTCTGGATGTCCACCTGCACCTGAAGGAGCGTCGGGTCAATTTGCGCGAGCACCTGGCCCTGCTTCACGATGTAGTTGTAGTCCACGAAGATGTCCTTGACGACGCCCGAGACCTGCGAGCCAACGTCCACGCGGCGGAGCGGCTCGAGCACGCCCGTGGCGCTGACCTGCTCGACGATGTCGCCCTGCGTGACCGGCGCGCGCGAGACCTGCGGCGGCTCGACCGGCTTCGCGTAGGCGAAGTAGTAGTAGGCGTATCCGCCGCCGGCCGCCAGAATGACGAAGGCAAAAATCAGCTTTTTCATGTCTCTACGCTCGCTCCGGATGCGACTCGGCCGTCTTCCGGCGGAGTCCGGTCCAACCCTCTTCGAACAGTGTGTACACCGACGGCACGAGCACCAGCGTGACCAGGGTCGACGCCGCCAGTCCGCCAATCACGACCCGCGCGAGCGGGGCCTGCAGTTCCGCGCCTTCCCCGATGGCCAGCGACATGGGCACCAGCCCCAGAATCGTCGTCAGCGTCGTCATGACAATCGGCCGCAGGCGGGTGCGTCCGGCCAATTCCACCGCTTCCCGGAGCGGCTTGCCGTCGCGCCGGCGGAGAATATTCGTGTAGTCCACCAGCAGGATCGCGTTACTGACGACGATCCCCGCCAGCATGATTACTCCGATATACGCCTGAAGGCTGAAGGCCGTTGACGTCAACTTCAGGGCCGCCACGACTCCGATGGCCGCGACGGGCACCGAAAACATGACGATAAAGGGGTCTTTCAGGGACTCGTACTGGGAGGCCATGACCGCGTAGACCAGGAGCACGCCCAGCAGGAGCAGGATCTGGAGCTGGTCGAACGCCTTGGCCTGCTGCTCGACCTCGGCGCCCAGGCCAATCTGGAAGCCCTGGGGCACGGTGACCTCGAGCAGGCGGGCCTGGACGGCCTTGACCGCCTCGCCGAGCGCCGTACCGGCCGAGAGCTCGGCGTTGACGCGGGTGATGCGCTGTTGGTTCTTGCGCTCGATCTGGGTGGGGCCCGTCTGTGGCCGCAGATCGAGCAGGTTCTTCGCCTGCAGGACGAGGCCGCCGGGCGTGCTGATGAGCACGTCGTTCACCGAGTCGACGCGGTCGCGATCTTCTTCGCGCAGCCGAACAATGATGGGGAATTCTTTGCCGCGCTCGCGATAGAACGCGGCCTGCGTGCCGCCGATGTTCGTGCGGATGGCGCTGGCCACGCCCTGGACGGTGAGCCCGAGGAGCGCCGCCTTCGGCCGGTCCACGCGGATGGCCATCTCGGGCCGGCCCTCTTCACGACCGACCTGCGGGTTGGCGACGCCCGTGGTGTCTTTGAGCGTCTCAAGGACGTCGAGGGCGAGGCGCTTGGACTCGGCGATGTCCTCGCCGCGAATCTCGACGGCGAAGCGGCTGTCCTGGTTGCCGCCGCCCAGCGCGCGGGTGAGCGCCTGGTTGCCGCCCGATGCCCGGGTCGTGATGGTCGTGCCCGCCAGGCCGACGAGCAGCGGGCGCAGGTCGGTGGCGATTTGATCGCTCGAGCGCGTGCGCTCGCCGCGCGGCTTGAGCTTGACGGTGATGTTCGCGTTCGACGCGGACCCGCCCATGAACCCGCCGCCGCCGGCCGAGCTGATGAGCGTCACCGCTTCGGGCACGTGCGCGCGCACCATTTCCTCGAGGCGCAGCGAGATCTGCTCGGTGCGTTCGACGCGCGTGCCGACCGCCATGCGCGCGTTGACGGTGACCTCGCCTTCGTCGGTCTGCGGGACGAGCTCGGTCGGAATCGTGGGCAGAATGATGAAGGCCGCGGCCGTGAGCGCCGTGGCGCCGAGGAACACCGTGGGCCGATGCTGCAGCGCGGTGTGCAGCGCGCGCCGGTACGCATCGTCCACGCCGTCGAAGAACCGCTCGCTGATGGTGTACAGCCCGCCGAGGATGCCGACGCGCTGGTCCACGGGCGGCGGCAGCTTCATCAGCCGCGAACACAGAACCGGGACCACCGTGACCGCGAC
>JANOGJ010000851.1:0-4868 GCA_031405995.1 Acidobacteriota bacterium | reverse complement strand
CCATGAGGGAGGCGTTGTAGACCTTCTCGATGCCGGTCTGGCCCACGACCGCGCCGGCTTCGAGGCCCGCGAACTCGCCGCGATCGAGCTGCGCGTCCTGGATCTCGCCGACGTAGCCGAACAGGTGCGCGCCCAGGCCGTCGAGGTACGTGCGGGTAGGCACGGTCTGCACGACGACCTCGGGCATCTCGAGCTGGCGGGCGCGGACCGCGACGACCTGCGCCAGCGTCGCGTGCTCGATGATGGTAATCGGGCGGAAGACGGGGTCCCGGCGGTGGCGCTGCACGATGTCCCGGACCACCGCCTCGTCCACGCCGGTGACGCTCGCGAGCAGCGCCATCGTCTGATCGAGGTTGGCCGACCGCTCGCGGACCAGCGTGATCATGAACGAGTCGCGATTCTCCACGAGCACGCGGTCGTTCCGGTCGAACACCAGACCGCGCGGCGCTCGGAGGGGAATGGTCCGGAGATAGTTGTTGTCGGCAAGCGCTTCGTAGCGGGCGTTCTGCACGACCTGCACGAGCCAGAAGCTCACGAGGAGCAGGCCGAAGCAGACGACGGCGAAGACGCGCAGCGCGAGCAGGCGCGCCTCCAGGCTGCGGCGATCTTCCCAGGCGCCCGGACTCAGCATGCGCGTGCCCTCACCACTGGCGCCGGCCCCAGCTCGACCGGCGCTTGAAGCGGCCGCGCGCGGCCATCCCCGGCACCGCGAGCGTCGCCGCGAACAACAGGAATCCGAAGACGGTGTTGGCCGCCGTTTCCCCCGCGAGCGCGACCCACGGAACGGCCGGCCACTCCTGATGGATCATCGCGTCGAGGCCAATCGTCATGCCCCGATTGACGACCGAGGCGACAGCCACGATGATCGCGCGCGCGTAGGGCTTCGAGACGACGAACCGCGTGCCGACCGCGCCCGTGGCGAAGCCGGTCAGCGTCTTGGAGAGCCCGCCCACGCCGAGAATCCCGCCGGAGAGCGAGTCCTGCAGCAGGCCGCCGATCGTGCCGGCCAGCATCCCGGCCACCGCGCCCTGCTGCAGCGCGGCATAGACCACGCCGACGAGCACCAGGTCGAATACCCACCGGCCCCCCACCATGTATCGGGCGAGGGTCGCCTGGAGGACAACGGCCACGAAAACCGCGCCGAGCACCGGCAGGAGCCTCACGCGCCCCCCTTGCCCCGCGGCGGCAGCGGTTTGCCGGGCGGCAGCGCGCCGGCATCCGGATCGGCCGGCAGCGCGAGGATGACGTTGACAATCTCGATGTGGGAAAAATCCACGGCGGGCCGGACGAAGATGACCCGCGTTCGGCCCTCGCCGTCGACGCGTTCCACCGACCCGAGCAGGTAGCCGCGAGGGTAAAGCTTGTCCTGGCCGGAGCTCAGGACCTTCTCGCCCGCGGTGACCGTCGTGAGATTGGACACGAGTTCCAGCCGAAACAGGCCATCGCCAAACCCGCCGGCCAAAAACCCGCCCTGGCCGGTCTTCTCGAGGACGGCGCCGGCGCCGGCATCGCGGGCAATGAGCAGCTGGACCTTCGCGGCGTGGGCCGCCGGGCGGCCGATGACGCGTCCCACCACGCCGGCGCCCGCGAGCACCGCCATGTTGGGCTCGATGCCATCGCGCGACCCGCGGTCAATCGTGACGGTCAGCGATCCCGGAGCCGGGTCGCCGGCGATGACGCGCGCCGCCAGCATCTTCACGGGCGCTTCCTGCTGCATTTGCAGCGCCTCTTGGAGCGCGCGGGTCCCGGCCGATCGCGCCTGCTCGGCCTGCAACTGCCCTTCCAACTCGAGCACGCGCTGGCGCAGCGCCTGGTTCTCGCGCTCGACGCCGCGCAGCGCGAAGTACTGACTCCAGGTGGACCGGACGGCGTCGGCGACGCCCGCCACGGCCGCCTGGACGCGGGCCATCGTCCCGAACGTCACGGCCTCGAGCACCGGCAGGCCGGATTTGGACTGCACTTGCGTCGAAATGAGCAGGACGTGACCCAGACAGACGATAACCAGCAGCGCAAGGGGCCGGCGGAGCACTTCAGTCTAGCGAGATCTTCTTGAGCAGGTCGAAATTCGCGAGCATTTTGCCCGCGCCGAGCACGACCGTCGAGAGCGGGTCCTCGGCCATGGCGACCGGCAGGCCCGTCTCCTCGCGCAGACGTTTGTCGAGGTTCTTGAGCAGGGCGCCGCCGCCCGTGAGCACGATCCCGCGGTCCACGATGTCGGCCGAGAGCTCGGGCGGGGTCCGCTCGAGCGCGACCCGGACCGCGTCCACGATGACATTCACTGTCTCGGCCAGCGCCTCGCGGATTTCCTCGTCGGTGATCGTGATGGTCTTGGGCACGCCCTCGATGAGGTGCCGGCCCTTGATCTCCATCGTCAGGCGCTCTTCGAGCGGGAAGGCCGACCCCAGCTCCATCTTGATCTGCTCGGCCGTGCGCTCGCCGATGAGCAGGTTGTACATCTTCTTGACGTAGGCGATGATCGCCTCGTCCATCTCGTTGCCGGCGATGCGAATCGCCTTGCTGTAGACGATGCCGGCGAGCGAGATGACGGCGATGTCCGTGGTGCCGCCGCCGATGTCCACCACCATGTTGCCGGAGGCTTCCTCGATGGGCATCCCGGCGCCGATGGCCGCAGCCATGGCTTCCTCGATGAGGTAGACCTCTGAGGCTTTCGCCCGGTAGGCGCTGTCCCTGACCGCGCGCTTCTCCACTTGCGTGATCTCGGACGGCACGCCGATGACGATGCGCGGCCGCACCCACATGGTGCGGTTGTGCGCCTTCTTGATGAAGTGCGCCAGCATCTTCTCGGTGACTTCGAAGTCGGCGATGACGCCGTCCTTCATCGGCTTGATCGCCACGATGTTGCCGGGCGTGCGCCCGAGCATCTCCTTGGCTTCCTTGCCGACACCTCGATGCGGCCGGTGACTTTATTGATGGCGACGATCGACGGCTCGTTGACGACGATGCCCTTGCCGCGCGCGTAGACGCAGGTGTTGGCCGTACCGAGGTCGATGGCGAGGTCGCTGGAAAACAGCGAAAAGAGCGAACGAAGCGTCAAGGGCCTTCCTGTTCTTCCTTCTCGAGCGGGGGGACCCGGACCCCCTCATCGCGTCCGGCCACGTGGATCCCGTTCTTCCCAGTGACCTTAACACGATACATCGCCGCGTCGGCTGCCTGCAGCAGCCCTTCCGCTGTATCGGCCACGTCGGGGAGAGTCGCTAGACCAATTGACGCGGTAATGCGATTTCCGAGCCCTCGATCGCCGAGGAAGACGAAGCGCTGGATGCGGTCCCTGAGACGCCGGGCGACCGACTGCGCCCCTTCGTCCCCGGTTTCGGGCAGGAGGATGGCGAACTCGTCCCCGCCGAACCGGGCCACGATGTCGGTCTCGCGTGCGGCGCCCTTGATGACCGACGCCGCCTCAATGAGGGCCCGACTGCCGAGGAGGTGGCCGTGGGCGTCATTGATCTTCTTGAAGCCGTCGAGGTCGATAAAGAGGAGCGACAACGGCCATCCGCTACGCATCGCCCGTTTCGTCTCCTTTCTAAGGGCGTCGTTAAGGTAGCGGGAATTGAAGAGTTGAGTAAGGTCGTCGGTAACCGAGAGGGCTTCGGCCCGTTCGACGCGGAGCGAGTGCGCCAGCGCGTACGCCGCCGGCTCAGCCAGGATAGTGAGGGCGTCGACCAGATCACTCGAGAGGACCGGCAGCCGGCGCAGGCGCCCGAAGTCGACGCCGACGAGGACGCCGGACACTTCCCCGCCGGCGACGAGCGGCCAGCCGAGGACGGTGAGTTCGGCTTGAGGCCCCTGGCCGGATCCGGCCGCCAGGCGTTGCGTCACGTACGTCGTCGTCCGGATCGCGGCCTTGCCTCCGCGAATGACGACGTCGGCGATTTCGTTGCCGGCGCCTTTGAAAGTTGGATCGGACTCGCGGTCGTCCAGACGCCGCACGACGCCATCGGGTTCGATCGCGATGAGCGACCACTCGGTGAGCGGCAGCCATTCGCGGACGCGCGAGACGAGGGCATTGGCCACGCTCGTCGGATCGGTCAGCGCGTTCACGGCGCGCATCAACTCGCCGACGGCCTCGGTACGGCGCGACAGCCGGACCATGCGGGGCGTGGCGGCTTCGAGCCGATCGGCGAGATCGATGACCGACGGCAGGCCCAGCGCGCGCTCGACATCGACGAGCCGCACGGGCGTTGACAGGTGCTTCTTGAACCCGAGCGTCCTCGACACCTCAAGGAGCTGCGGATGGCTGGCGAGGCTGTAGCTGGCGGCGGGGACGTGCTCGATCAGGAGGCCGATGCGGGAGTCGCTCGCGTCCTGCGGGGCGAGTTCCCACAGCACGCCCCCGATACCACGGGGGAGCGACCACGTGGCACCCTGCCAAATGGGGACGATTTCGACCCCGCTGATCTGGCGGAGCGGGGCCAGATGCTCCTGTACATCCTCGCTTCGATGGAACACAGCGAGCCGTAGCACAGGTGCGGAGATCGGAGCTGGGGACGACGTCTCAGGTGCTTCCGGCATGTCCTCCGGCCGCGGACGAGAACGCCAAACTATAGCATGCAGGCTCAGGTAAACCCCGGGCCGCGGCGGGTGTATTCGCGCGTTTGACCGCTGGAAAAGCACGATTCTGAAATCGAGCGCGCCGGCGAGCGCCCCGGAACAGGGCGTCCGCGCGGGGCGTACAATTCTGATGCTCGGCCCCATGGCATAATTGTGTTTTTCCGCCGGTCCGGCGCGGCCTCCGAGGGCGCGTTCCCGGCGCGGGAGGACCCGAACGTGACGATGCTCGATCGGATGCGGCGCCACAAGACCTGGCTCAAGTGGAGCCTCGGCATCGTCGCAGTGACCTTCGTCCTGCT
>JANOGJ010000835.1:0-5234 GCA_031405995.1 Acidobacteriota bacterium | reverse complement strand
TTCAAGTCCTTGATCACGGCCGCAAACGGCTGGTCCGAATCCTTCGCGTTCTTGCGATGCTGCTGGATGTCGGAGTGCGCATCCCAGGGATCGCCCTTGGCGTAGTAGACCTGCACCATCCGCACGCCGCGCTCGACGAGCCGCACGGCCATCAGACACCCGCGCGCGGTGCTGCCCGTGCCGTACATCTTGAGCGTGGCCTCGCTCTCCTTGCGGATGTCGAAGACGTCCGGCGCCTCCGTCTGCATCTTGTAGGCCACTTCCATCGACGAGATGGCGGCCTCGAGCTGCGGATCGGGCGCGCCCGCCGCGCCGCGGATCTTCTCCAATTGCGCGATCAGGTCGATCTCGCGGCGCTGTTCCGTCAGCGCGAAGTCCTTGTTGTTGATGAACGAGATCAGCTTCTTCGGGTCGAAGTCCTTTCCGATGATCTGATCGGCGCGCTCCACCTTGTCGGCGATGAACGTGCCCTGGTGCACGGCCGGCAGAAACGAGCTGTTCCACAGCGGCGGTCCAACCGTCGTCGGCATGCCGGGGCAGAGCACGACGTAGCCGGGCAGGTTCTTGTTGTCGCTGCCGAGTCCGTAGGTCAGCCACGAGCCCATCGACGGACGGCCCACCTGGCTGTGGCCGGTGTTCATCATGAGCATCGACGGCTCGTGATTCGGGATGTCGGTGCAGACCGAGCGAATGACGCAGATGTCGTCGATGCAGCCGCCGACGTGCGGGAAGATCTCGCTGACCTCGATCCCGCTCTGGCCGTACTTCTTGAAGGTGAAGGGCGACCTCATGAGCGCGCCCGTCTTGCGCTCGGTCGCGACCTCGCCGCCCGGCAGCGGCTGGCCGTGGTATTTGTCGAGCATCGGCTTCGGGTCGAAGCTGTCCACCTGCGAGAGGCCGCCGTTCATGAAGAGGAAGATGACGCGCTTCGCGCGCGCCGGATGATCCAGCTTCCGGATGTCGAGCGCGCCGTCCTGCCGGGTTTGCGCGCCCGCGGCCGAGAGCGATTCGCCGACCAGGCTCGCGAACGCGAGCATGCCGAAGCCGTTGCCGATGCGGCAGAGCGCGTCGCGGCGGGTGACCGGGCGATCTTGGTGATGAGACATTGTCACCGCACAAACAGGAATTCGTTCGAGCTGAGCAGCACCTTCACGTATCGGCCGAAGACGGTCACCGGCAGCCGCTCTTTCTCTTCCTTGTCGCCACCCGACCCGGGCACGACGCCCGCCATCATGCCGACGAGCGGCTCTTCACCGGGCGCGGCGGCTGGCGGCGCGGCCGGCGGCGCCGCCGGTTTGACCTCGCTCGGCTTGTCGCCCGGCTTGTCACCGGTCTTGGCGGCTTCCGCGCTCTTCGCTGCCGCCTCAGTCGCGGCCTTCGCCTTGGCGGCCTTCTGCTCTTCGTATTGGCGCATCGGCTCGGCGGACAAGAACGCCAAGCCGGCGGCCAGTTCCGCCGGCGTGGCCGCGCGGCCATAGATCAATGAATACGCTTTCTGAATCCGCGCCGTGTCGTCCGGCAGGGCGATCACGCGCTCGGCCACCCGCTCGGCGTGTTGCTGCATGAAATCGCTGTTCATGAAGAACAGCCGCTGGAGCGGCACATTCGTCGCGAAGCGCTTCTCGGCCGACTGGCTCGCGCTCGGGAAGTCGAACAGCTGCAGGAAGTCGTCGAGCTTGTAACGACTGACGCGGCCATAAATCGTCCGGCGATCCGCCAGCGGCGTGAGCGCGATCGACGGTCCGCCCACCTTCGTGCTGAGCGCGCCCGAGACAAAGAGCACGGCGTCCCGAATCTCCTCGGCGCTCATCCGGGCGGTGTTCGCGCGCCAGTAGAGCCGGTTGCCCGCGTCCTTCTCGGTGTTGGCGGCCCCGGCCAAGGCAGTCGTGCTCGAGAGCTGGTAGACGGCGCTCAGCATGACCTCGCGGTGCAGCGCCTTGATCGAGAACTTCTGATCGATGAATCGCTGCGCGAGGTAGTCGAGCAGCTCGGGGTGCGTCGGCCGCTCGCCGTTCTTGCCGAAGTTGCTCGGCGTGTCGACGATGCCGGTGCCGAAGTGGCCCTTCCAGACACGGTTCACGATCACGCGCATCGCCAACGGATGGGCGACGATGGCGTTGGCCAGGTCGAGCCGGCCGCTGCCGGTGGCAAAGCGTTTCGGCTCGGCGCCCGGGCTCAGGATCGTCGGGAACCCGCGCGGTGCCTCGTCGCCGAACCGGTACGCGCTGCCGCGCACGGCGACCTTGAGATTAATGGGCGTCTCGACGTCCTTCACGCCGTGCACGAACGCGTACTTCTCCGGCTGGACCTTTTTCATCGCGGCGATGTCGGTCCGCAGCGCCTCGATGAGCGCGCGCCGATCCGGGCCGAGCTGCCGCTCGAGCCCCCAGCCACGGAACACCAGCAGAGCGGACTTCGACGAGTCCTGGCCGGCGACGATCTGGCTGTCCAGATCGCGCTGAAATACGTCCTGCCACAGGTTCATGCGCTCGGTCGGCAGGCTCTTCAGCTCGAGCCCGCAGCCGGGGCAGAAGTCGTCGTTCGTGACGAACTCGTTCGGCTTGTTCTTCGGTTCCCTGGGCTTCGTGCCCGGCAGCGCCTTCGCCCGAATGATGTCGTTCTCATCGTCCACGGCCTTTTTCGCGAGGAGCAGGTCGATGAGGGTGTCCTGGAACTGCTCGCCCTGTCGCTTGGCCGCGGCCGCGGTGCCGCCGCCCTTGACCATGTCCTGCCAGGCCTTGAGATCCGGATAGAAGACCGGCGGCTTCTGCAGGAACCGGAGCCAGCGGTCGAACAGCTCGTAGTCGAGCTTCTCGGAATCGACGACGCGGTTCTTGTCCGCCTTGGTCTCGCCGAGGACGCGCCACGCCGCCTGCATGTACTTCGACGACTGGAAGACGAGCGTGCCCGCGAGCTGCTTCGACTCGTTGGACATGTACTCGCCGAGGAGCTGCTCCTTCTTCTCGATCTTCTTTTCGAGATCCTTGTATTCGTCGACGATCGTCTTTGGCGCGAGCGGGTACTCGGCGTAGGTCGTGTTCACGAACACGCCGGCCAGCGCGTAGTAGTCCCGCGTCGGGATCGGGTCGTACTTGTGGTCGTGGCAGCGGGCACAGCCGACCGTGAGGCCGAGGAAGCCGCGCGAGACGGCATCGACCCGGTCGTGGCGCTCGTCGGCCCGCGTGATCTCGACCGCCCCGTTGTCGTAGTACCACGGGCCAAGGCCGAGGAAGCCGAGCGCCGGCAGGTTGCGGACGCGCGAGGTCTCGTCCGCCAGATCCGCGGCGATCTGCGCCCTGACGAATTGATCCCAGGGGAGGTCGTCGTTGAACGCCTTGATCACCCAGTCGCGATAGAGGTACGCGTTCGGGTACGAGGCGCGGCCGCTGCCCGACGGGTCGAGGCTGCGGTAGTCGTCTTCGCCGTAGCGCGCGACGTCGAGCCACTTGCGGCCCCACGCTTCGCCGTACCGCGGCGAGGCGAGCAGCCGGTCGATCACTTTGGCGAAGGCCGTGGCCGATTTGTCCGCGACGAACGCGTCAACGTCTTCGGGCGTCGGCGGCAGGCCGGTCAGGTCGAGCGTAGCCCGGCGAATCAGCGAGAGCTTGTCGGCGGCCGCGACGGGACGCAGGCCCTCGCGCTCGAGCCGCGCGAGGACGAAGCGGTCGATGCCGGTCTTGGGCCAGGACGCGTCGCGGACCGCGGGCGCCGGCGTCACACGGATCGGCTGGAACGCCCAGAACGCGCGATGCTCGGCCGTGACGACCATGCCGGTCGGTAGCGCGGGCTTCGCTGAGTTCGCGGGCCAGAAGGCGCCTGTGCGCACCCAGTCGGTCAGCGCGTCGATGTCGTCGGCCTTGAGCTTCGGCTTGCCGCTCGGCATCTGCGGCGCGCCCGGCAGCCGACGGACGGCTTGAATGAGCAGGCTCTTGTCCGGATCGCCCGAGACGATCGCCGGTCCCGTGTCTCCACCTTGAATGATCGCTTCGCGCGAGTCGAGCCGGAGCCCGCCGCTGGCCTTGTCGCCGTGGCACTCAAAGCAGTTGGCCGCGAGGATCGGCCGGACGCGCGATTCGAAGAACTCGGCCGCCTGGGCGTCGCTCATGGCCGGCTTCTGCGAGGCAGCCGGGGTCTGCGCGGAAGCGCCCGTCTGGCGCAGGGCGATCGCGGAAAAGAGCAAGGCGATGGAGAGCGTCATGGCGGTTCCAAACCCGAACCGCCCTACGTACTGCTGTGTCATAGGCGTTGACCCAGTATTATGACGGCCGTGCCTCTCGCCGGCAAAGCCGTCGTTTTTGTCATCCTGACCCTGCTCGCCTTTGGCGGCCAGGATCCACCTCCCGTCGAAAAACCCAAGCCGGGCCCGCCGACCATCCGGTTGGCCCTGGCCCGTCTGAAACCGGACATCGTCATCGACATCGGCGGCGAGCGCGTGATGACGGCGGGAGACGATGGCGTTTGGGTCGCGAGCCGTGAGGCGGGTACCGTCACGCGCATCGACGCGAAGACGAACAAGCCCGCGGCGCCCGTGACCGTCGGGAAGGAACCGTGCGCCGGCATCGCCGTCGGATTCGGCACGCTGCTGGTGCCGCTCTGCGGCGCGCCGGGTCTCGCGCGCGTCGATCTCAAGACGAACGCGGTGACCACGATCGCGAGAGGCTTCACGGCCTCGGTCGGCGCGCCTGTCACCGGCGTCGGCAGCATCTGGATTCTCACTGACGCCAAGGGCACGCTCGCGCGGATCGACCCGGCGTCGAATACGGTGGTGGCCGAGGTCCACCTGGGCGCGGCCGCCGGCGCGCTGGCGTTCGGGCAGGGCGCCGTCTGGGTCGCGACGGCGTCGAATGAGTTGCTGCGCCTGGATCCCTACACCAACGTCACGGTCGAGACGATCAAGGTGGGGAAGTCGCCGCGATCGATCGCGATCGGCGAGGGCGCCGTCTGAACGCTGAACGCGGGCGACGGCACCGTGTCGCGCGTGGATCCCAAAACGAACAAGGTCGTGACGACGATCGCGCTCGGCGCGAAGATCACGGCCGGTCAGATTGCGGCCGGCGAGGGTTCGGTATGGGTGACGAGTCCCGGAGCGCCGCTCTGGCGCATTGATCCACGAACGAATCGGGTGATTCAGCAGTTTTCAGGCGAAGGCGGCGGCGCGATTCTCGTCGCGCACGGTTCGATTTGGCTCACCGTCTCGCCCAAGGTGATCTGGCGGCTGGATCCGAAGTTGATTG
>JANOGJ010000824.1:0-4759 GCA_031405995.1 Acidobacteriota bacterium | reverse complement strand
CCTGCACCGTGCCCGCGTCCAGCGCGTCGAGGCCGCCGAGCACGTGCAGCAGCGTGCTCTTCCCCACGCCCGAGGCGCCGACAATCGCCAGCATCTCGCCGCGCTCAACGCGCAGCGTCAGATCGTGCAGCACCTCGACCGGGCCGGCGGCCGTCGCATACGACTTCACGAGTCCGTCGACGTCGATGAACGCCATCGCTACTGGTGCCGGAGGGCTTCGGCGGGATCGAGCCGCCCCGCCTGCCGCGACGGGTAGATCGTCGCGACGAGACAGACGGCGACCGCCGCGACGACGACGATCGTGAAGTCGAGCGGCAGCACGCGGAACGGCACGTGCGTGATCTGGTAGACGTCCGGCAGCCGGAGCAACTGATACCGATCCGCGACGAAGCAGACGAGCAAGCCGAGCACCGCGCCGGCTCCGGTGCCGATGAGGCCGATCGTCAGCCCCTGGTAGATGAAGATGCGCCGAATCGCCCTCGCCGACGCGCCCATGGTCCTCAGAATCGCGATGTCGCGGCTCTTCTCCATCACCAGCAGCACGAGCGACGCGACGATGTTCAGCGCGGCCACGAGCACGATCAGGCCGATGGCGAGCGAGATCGCCAGCTTCTCGAGGAACAGCGCCGAGTAGAGCTCGCGATTGAGCTCGGTCCAGTCGTCGACGGTGTAGCCGGGCCCCAACTTTCCTTCGAGCAGGGTCCGGATCCGCGGCGCCTGATGGATGTCGGCGAGCCGCAGCTGAATCAGGTCGGGTCCGTCGCGGCCGAGCATCTCCGCGGCGTCCTCGAGCGACAGGAACGCCGCCGACGAGTCCGTCTGGTAGAAGCCGAACCGGACCGTGGCCACCACATCCAGCCTCCGCGCCTTGGGCAGCGAGAAGCCCGGCCCGCCCACGAGGCGCGGCGTATAGAGCGTGACTGCGTCCCCGACCGTGACGCCGAGCGTCCGCGCGAGATCGGCGCCGAGCACGATGGCGTCGCGCGCATCGGGAGGCCGGTTGACCAGCGCCTCGAGCGACCCCGACACCAGGGACTGCTGAATCTCGGTCACCTGCGGCTCGCGCGCCGGGTCGATGCCCTTCAATTGCACCGCCGTCCACTCGGCGACCGGCGACGAGAGAAGCCCCATGCCGATGAACGCGGGCGCCGCGCCGAGCACCCCCGGCACCATCAGTTCCGGAATCTCGGCGGCGACGTCGCGGTATCCACCGGTCTTGTACACGTAGACGTGAGCCGAAGCCCCGACGATCCGGTCGCGCAACTCGCCCTGCACGCCGGTCATCAATCCCAGCGCGATGATGACCGCCATCACGCCCACCCCGACGCCGACAATCGACACGCCCGAGATCAGCGAGATGAACGCCTGACGCCGGCGGGCGGTCAGGTAGCGACGGGCGACGAACCAGGAGAAAGACATTGGTTATTGGTTATCGGGCTATTGGTTATTGCATCGGGCCATTGGCCATTGGTGATTGCATTGCCGCATTGCCCCATTGCCCCATTAACCATCCGCCCGTGGTTTGAGCAAGGGAAACAGAATCACGTCCCTAATCGAAGGGCTGTTCGTGAGCAGCATCACCAGGCGGTCGATGCCGATGCCCTCGCCGCCTGTCGGCGGGAGGCCGTACTCGAGCGCGCGGATGTAGTCCTCGTCCATGCGATGCGCCTCGACGTCGCCGCCCGCGCGCCCGCGCAGTTGCTCGTCGAACCGGCGGCGCTGCTCGACCGGGTCGTTCAGCTCGCTGAAGCCGTTGGCGACCTCGAAGCCGCCCGCATACAACTCGAAGCGCTCGACCGTGTCCGGATCGTCGGGCCGCTGCTTCGAGAGCGGCGAGACCTCGGTCGGAAAGTCATAGACGAACGTCGGCTGCAGGAGCCGCGATTCCCAGAGCGCCTCGAAGACGCTGGTCGCGATCCGCCCGGCGCCGTACGCCGGCTTGACCTCGACGCCGAGTGCGCGCGCGATGTCGGTGGCGCGCTCACGATCGCGCAGGTCCGCCTCGGTCACGACGCGGCCCAGCCGCTCGCTCGCGGCGTCCGCCGCCGCGGGACGGAGCGACACACGCCGGAACGGCGCCTGGAAGGACAGCATCGCCTCGCCGAACGGCGCTTCGAGCCCGCCCGTCGCCTCGCGCGCGACCTCCGCGAGCATCGTCTCGGTCAGGCGCATGAGGTGCTCGTAGTCCACGTACGCCTCGTAGAACTCGAGCATCGTGAACTCGGGGTTGTGCTGCGTCGAGATGCCCTCATTGCGGAAGTTACGGTTGATCTCGTAGACCCGTTCCATGCCGCCGACGGTGAGGCGCTTGAGGTAGAGCTCGGGCGCGATGCGCAGGTAGAGGTCGAGGTCGAGCGCGTTGTGATGCGTCGTGAACGGCCGCGCGAGCGCGCCGCCCGCGATCGGCTGCATCATCGGCGTCTCGACCTCGAGGAAACCGCGCCCGTCGAGGAACCGCCGGATCGCCGCCACCACACGCGCGCGCGTCTCGAACACGCGCCGGGAATCGGGATTGACCAGCAGATCCAGATAGCGCTGCCGGTACCGCGTCTCGACGTCGGTGAGCCCGTGCCACTTCTCAGGCAGCGGCAGCAGGCACTTGGCGAGGAAGGTGAGCTCGGACACCCAGACAGAGAGTTCGTTCGTCTTCGTGCGGAACAGCCGGCCGGCGACGCCGATCTGATCGCCCAGATCGAGCAGCTCGAAGACCTTGAAGTCCTGCTCGGACAGCGCGTCCTTCCGCACGTACACCTGGATCCGCCGCAAGCCGTCCGACAAGACCAGGAAGCTCGCCTTGCCGAACCCGCGAATGCCGAGGATCCGGCCGGCCAGGCGGACCTCGGGCCGCTCGGCCTCGAGCGCCTCGCCCGTTTTTTCGCCGTGCGCCCCGACCGCCGCGTCAATCGTCGTCGTCCGGTCGAACCGGTTCGGGTACGCCGGTAGGCCCAGGCGCACGAGCGCCTCGAGCTTGGCCTTGCGCTGGGCGGTCTGTTCGACTTCGTTTGACAGAATCAGTCCTCAGTTCGCCTGTTCACCGGTTCTCCCGCTCTCCAGTTTCTTCCTGATCGCGTCCAGCACCCCATTCACGAATTTCGGCGATTCGTCGGCGCCAAACATCCGCGCCAACTCTATCGCTTCGTTCAGGACGACGGCCGCCGGCGTGTCGTGCTGGTACCTGAGCTCCCAGGCCCCGATCCGCAGGACCAGGAGGTCGATGATCGCCATCCGGGCGATGCGCCAGTGCTGCGAATGCGCGGTGATGAGCGCATCGAGGCCGGTGCGATCGGCGACGACGCCCTCGACCAGCGTCGTGGCGAACGCGCGGACGTCCGGCTCGGCCTCGGGCAGGTGCTCGGCGAAGACCGTGTCGATGGCCACGGCGGGATCGACGCGCCCGACCTCACAGAGGTAGAGCGCCTGGAGCGCCGCCTCACGCGCCTGGGTCAGGTGTTTCACGGCGACACCCGGCTGTAGAGCCGCGCCATGTCGAGCGCGGCGAGCGCCGCCTCGCGCCCCTTGTTGGCCGCTCCGTCGCCGGCGCGCGCGAGCGCCTCGTCGGCGGTATTCGTCGTGAGGACGCCGAACGTCATCGGGATGCCGGTGTCCTGAGCCGCGCGCATGATGCCGTGCGACGCCGCGTCGGCGATGTACTCGAAGTGCGGGGTCTCGCCGCGGATGAGGCAGCCGAGGCAGGCGACGGCCGACCAGGATCCCGACTCGGCGATGCGGGCGGCCGCCTGCGCGAGTTCGAACGCGCCCGGCACGGCGAACACCTCGATGTCGCCGGCGGCCACGCCCGCCTCGATGAGGGCCGCGCGCGCGCCAGCCTCGAGGCGATCGGTGACGAACGCGTGATAGCGGGAAACGACCAGGGCGATTCTCATCGGCGGCCCGGCGCGCGGGCTAACGTCCCTTGAACTCGGGTTTGCGCTTCTCGAGAAACGCGCGCGTGCCTTCGCGCATGTCGTCGGTGGTCGCGACGAGGCCGAAGAGCGTCGCCTCGTAGTCCTGCGCGTCCTCGAACGACATGTCGAGGCCGCCGGCCACCGCCTCGAGAATGTAGCGGACCGCGACGGGCGCCTTCGCGGCGAGCGCCTGCGCGAGCGCGCGCGCCTCGGTCATCAACTGCGCGGCCGGCACGACCTTGTTCACGAGGCCGATGCGCCAGGCCTCGTCGGCGGCGATCGGCGCGCCGGTGAGCAGCAGTTCCAGCGCGCGGCCCCGTCCAACCAGGCGCGGCAACCGCTGCGACCCCGCATAGCCTGGGATGAGACCCAGGTTGACCTCGGGCTGGCCGAACTTCGCGGTATCGGCCGCGAGGCGGATCGTGCACGCCATCGCCAGCTCGCAGCCGCCGCCCAGCGCGAACCCATTCACCGCCGCGACGACCGGCTTGCCGAGCCGCTCGAGGCGATCGAAGAGCGCCTGTCCCCGCCGGGCGTGTTCCCGGCCGTCGACGGGGGTCTGCGCCGCCAGTTCGTTGATGTCGGCGCCGGCGACGAACGCCCGGTCGCCCGCGCCGGTGAGTATCACCGCGCGCACACCGGCATCTGTCCGCGCCGTCTCGATCGCGCGATCGAGGTCGGCGAGCGTCGCGGCGTCCAGCGCGTTCAGGACCTTCGGGCGGTTGATCGTGAAGACGAGGACGGCGCCATCGCGCTCGACGAGGACGGTGTCGTCAGCCATAACCGCGCAATTATACGTCGCGGCGCCGGGGCAGGCGCCCGGCGACGCGGGCCGCGACGAGGCCGAGCGCGAC
>JANOGJ010000816.1:0-2581 GCA_031405995.1 Acidobacteriota bacterium | reverse complement strand
TCATGTTGCGGATGGCGCCGAACACCGGCAGGTCCTCGCCCATATCCCAGCGCACCGCGGGCGTGTCGCCGGGCGTGACGTTCGTCAGGTCGATCGCCTCGCCGAAGATGTCTGAGTACGACTCGTTCAGCGCGCCCGACTGCATGAAGTAGAACAGGTTCGCCTCGTGCTGCGTGACGGCATGCGTCAACTCGTGCCCGACGACGTCGTCGGCCGACGCGAACCCCGCGCAGTACACCATCTGCGTCCCGTCCCAGAACGCGTTGGGACAGCTGACGCCGTCGTCCCAGTTCACGCTGGAGACCATCGTCCCGCCGAGGCCGTTGAAGCTGTCGCGGGCGAAGTTCGTGAAGAAGAAGTCGTAGGTGATCCCGGAATACAAGTAGGCGTCGTCGACGTCGACGTTGCCGGTCACGGGCCCGCCTTCCGAGCGCGCGAGGGTCCCGGGCAGCGTCGCGCCGCCGTTCGCGTTGTAGATCTGGCGGACCTTCGCCGTGTGGAGCTGGGTGAAGTTCAGCAGGCGCCCGCCGGTGCGCGCGTCGACCCAGATGAACTCGCGCACGCCCTTCCCCGTCGCCTCGACGAACCACGCGAGCCGCGAGTCGTCGGGCCGGTGCTCGAGGAACCCGCGGCTGAAGACTTCGAGCCGGGGCTCGCTGTACTGCACGCCGGACGCCTGGGCCGCCTTGGCCCTGGCGATGATGGCGCGCGCCGTGTCCTGCGCCGCGCCGGGAAGAATGGCCGGCCGCACGTCGGCCGGCAGGCGATCGAGGACGCGCCCGTTGGCGGCCATGACGCGCGCCCCTTTGAGGTGCACGACGAACTCGCCGCCGGTGACGGGCACGCCGAAATGCAGCTGTTGGAACCTCACGCGTTCGAATCCGAGTTCATCCCGCTGCGGCGCCCGCAGGAGCCGGACCTGCGATCGATCCTGCAGGCCGAACGCGCTGCCGTACATGTCGATGAAGACCGACGCGCGGTCCGCCGCCGTATCCGTCGCGGCGACAGGCAGCAACAGGCCCTGCCCCCTGGTCGACGCGAACACCGCGCGCCCGTTCGGCGACGCCTGCGTGATCGCCAGGCCTTCGCCGGGTTCGCTGAGGCTCGCGATCATCGCGGCCTGACCGGCGGGCGCCTGACCCTGGCGGGCTTGCAAACTCCACGGGGCCGTCGCGAGTACCAGCAAGGCGGCGACGGCAGTGCCGATCTGAAGGCGTTTCATGGTCGGTCCTCAGTCCTCGGCCTGCCCCGAGCGAAGTCGCCCCTCGACGTCGCTCGGGGCGACCCTGAGCCTGTCGAAGGGTCGAGGGGCCGGTACGGCATCGTGCATTCAAGCGCCATTTGCCGCGCCTGCTCTTCCGAAACGGACACGACCGTCAAGCGCTGGAGCGCGATCCGGCGCTCACGGAACGGCCCGCACGGCGCCTTCGGGCACTTCGGATCCGCAACCGTTTTTTCCACCCAGGTGTAACGCGCGCTGACATAACCGCGGCTGTAGCGCGCCAAGTCGATCGTCGTGTCATCGAGATACGTCGAGTGGGTGCCGCCGCACAGCACCGTCAGCGCCCAGCGGGTGGCAATCTGTTCGACCTTGGCGATGCCGCGGTTCTCGAAGGCGTCCTGGATTTGGCGCTCCCACTTCAGGACGGGCGTCTGTCCCCCGGCCGGCGCCTGGGGCGACCGCGGCTCCGCGGCGGGCGGCGCGGACGAGCAGGCTACCGCGCAGACGGCGACCGCCGCCAACTGAGGGACCACTCGGCGCCAAGGAGTCAGATTGGCGTGAGGGTACCCCCACGCCGGGCGGACTGCAATCGGGAACTCGGCGACAGTAGAATGACAATCTTGGTTGACCTCCTCGCCTCGCCCGAGCGCGCGGCTGAACTCCGAGCGCTCGCCGTAGGCTGGCGATCCTGGACGCTCACGCCGCCTCAGCTCTGCGACCTCGAACTGCTCGTCACGGGCGCGTTCGCGCCGCTCTCCGGATTCCAGGGGCGCGCGGACGTGGACGCCGTGTGCGCGACGCTGCGCCTCGCCGGCGGCGCGCTGTGGCCGATTCCGGTCACACTCGACGTCGACGCAGGCTTGGCGCAGCAGTTGAAGCAGGGCGAGTCGCTCGCGTTGCGCGATCCCGAAGGCGTGCTGCTGGCCACGACGCGCGTGGACGAGGTGTGGCAGATCGATCGCTCCGCCGAAGCGCAGGCGGTGTACGGCACGGTCGATCCGGGCCATCCCGGTGTGGCGGCCATGCTGGCGCTCGGCCCCACCTGGAGGGTGGGCGGGCGGATGGAATACCTCGAACTGCCGAGACACGACGATTTCCGCGCGCTGAGGCTGACGCCGGCGGAGACCCGCGCGGCCATCGCCGCCCGCGGCTGGGCCCGCACCGTCGCCTTCCAGACCCGCAATCCCCTGCACCGCGCGCATCACGCGCTGACGACGCGCGCCGCGGCGGCCGTGGATGCCGGGCTGCTGCTGCACCCGGTCGCCGGCGTCACCAAGCCCGGCGACGTGGACTACTACACGCGCGTCCGCTGTTACGAGAAGGTGCTGCCGCACTACCCGCCCGGCCGCGCGCTCCTCG
>JANOGJ010000770.1:0-1900 GCA_031405995.1 Acidobacteriota bacterium | reverse complement strand
TAAGTTCTAAGTTCTAAGTTTCGTCGATACACCTCCAGCGTCCCCTCCACCATCTTCGCGACGCTGAACTCCCGCTCCACCTTCGCCCGTCCCGCATCGCCCAGCGTCCCGCGCAGCGTCGCGTCCTTCAGCAGCCGCACGATCGCCGCGGCCATCGCCGGTTCATCACGCGGCGGCACGAGGAGGCCGGTCTCGGCGTCCACGAGCGCCTCCTGAATCCCGCCCGCGCGCGCGCCGACCGACCCGCGGCGGCACGCCATCGCGTCGAGCAGCGCGGATCCGAGCCCTTCGTCTGTCGCGGACGTGACGAAGACGTCCATCGACTTCAGCAGGGCGACCGTGTCGTCCCGGAATCCGCCAAGAAAGACGTGGCGCTCGAGGCCGAGGTCCTTGATCTGGCGCTCGAGCGCCTCCCGCAGCTCGCCCTCGCCGAGGATGAGAAACCGCGCGTCCGGCACCTCCCGCACGACGCGAGCGGCCGCGGCCACCAGGTGCCGCTGGCCCTTCCACGGCGCGAGCGCGCCGATGTTGCCGACGAGCGGGGCGCCTTTCGGCAGCCAGAACGTCCCGTGCGCATCCACGCGCGCGATCTTGTCGATAACGTCCGTATTCACGCCGTCGTGGACGACGGCGATGCGGTCCGCCGTGATGCCGTCGCCTTCGAGCCGCGCGGCAATGTGAGCCGAGGCGGAGATGAACACGGTCACGTGGCTGTACTTCCATTTGGCGAACGCCTGCCGCTCGTGGTGAAACGCGCGCCGGCGCGCGGCGACGACGAGCGGCGGCCGCGCCAGTTCGGTCTTCATCTTGAGCGCCATGGCGCCGACCGCGACCGCCATCTCGTCGTGCGCGTGCACGACGTCGGGCTGGACCGCCTTGAAGACGCGCGCCAGCTGCCAGGCCGCGTGGACGTCGAAGTCGCTCCGCGGCGCGAACCCGACGAAGCGCAGGCCCTCGCTCGCGCGGCGCTTCAGGTCGCCGTCCTCGTGCGCGACGAGCACGGCCGTGTCGCCGCGCTCGGCGAGCCCGGTGACGAGCTGCAGCACCTGGTTCTGGCCGCCGCGCCTCGCGCGGGCGGTATCAATGTGAACGGACGTCATGGCCCGCCGTGCGCGCGCGGAGCTTGGCGAACTTGAGAAAAACGTAGTATGCGTTCATCGCCGAGATCATGAAGCCCGGCCCGCCGTCCAGAATGCCGCGCCGCAGGATGTAGTTGCGCAGGAAGGCGGCGAGCGGATGGATCGTGAGGTCGAACACCGAGGCGCGCCGGCCCGCTTCCGCCATCTCCTCGGCCGCCAGCGTGGAGTAGCGATCGATGGTCGCCTGCTGGTGGCTGAGGTCGCGATACGTGTAGTGCTGCAGTTCGTGCCGAAGCCGGCCGACCGTACCCTGGGCCGTGACGGATTCATGCACGCGGCGCGGCTTCCACCGCGCGCGCCGGCGATCGTACAGCCGCAGCTGCAGGTCGGGGTACCAGTCGGTCGTCCGGATCCAGCGGCCGAGGTGCCAGGCGACACGCGGGATCCTGAACCCGGCCGGCCCCGGCTCGGTGGCGAGGATCTGCCGGATCTCGGCGCCCAGTTCCGGCGTGACCCGCTCGTCGGCGTCCACGGACAGAATCCAGTCGTATTTCGCTTCGCCGGCCGCGAAGTTCTTCTGCGCGGCGTAGCCGGGCCAGTCGCGCACGATCACGCGCGCGCCCTTCGCGCGCGCGAGGTCGGCCGTCCCGTCCGTGCTGCCGCTGTCGACGACCAGGATGTCGTCCGCCCACGCGACGGCGGCGAGGCACGCGTCGATGTGCGCCGCCTCGTTCAGCGTGATGACCGTGACGGAGACTTTCGAAGGGGTCGTACCTCGAACGGTGGGAAACTCTGGGGACACACCTGCCGGCACGGGCCCC